>NZ_JBSRVI010000042.1:0-32276 GCF_055134445.1 Arcticibacterium sp. | reverse complement strand
CATTTGTGAACATAGATGGCTATCCGGATAATACTTCCGACCACCTTCCAGTGATGAGTAGATTTATGTTACAGCCTGCCACTTCTAAGGTTCACTTTTCTGAAATTGACAAGGTATTAATTTTCCCAAATCCATCCGGTCAAAAGCTGGAATTGGGCATAGTGAAAAATACAGGTTCTCACATAGAACTTCAACTTTTTAATGTAAACGGTGATGTGTTACAAAAGGCCAGAGGGCACGAGGTGATAATACAAAAAAGGCTTTCTAGGGCTTTGAATAAACAGGATGCCGGTGTTTACATTATCAAACTAAATATTGGAAAATCCACAAAAACTTACAAAATTGTGAAGAATTAGAACCAAGAAGTTTTGCCTTTTTCTTGTCGACGAATTTGACCTTTAGGTAGTCATTTAAACTTTTTTGTGAAGTCCTTCTTGGTTTGCCATGTAAAACAAATGAATTATTGTTCGAAAAACAAAAACACCCTATCAATCAAAAACACCCTATCAATGAAGAAAAATTCTAGAAGAAATTTTATTAAAAAAGGAGCCCTGGCTGCCGGCTCTTTTTACATTGTTCCCCGCCATGTTTTAGGTAAAGGATTTAAAGCCCCTAGCGACAAATTGAATTTGGCGGCTATTGGTGCTGGAGGGAAAGGTTCTAGCGATATTAGAAATGCATGGAACAAAGGTTCGGAAAACGTGGTGGCTTTATGTGATATAGATTTAAATGAAGCTGCTAGTTCTATCAAATTATTTCCTAAGGCCAAGATATACAAGGACTTTAGAGAGATGTTTGACCAGCAGAAAGACATTGATGGTGTTACCATTTCTACGCCAGATCATAACCACGGTATAGCGGCTATGACAGCCATGCAAAATGGCGTTCACGTATATGTGCAAAAACCGCTGACTCATAATATTTATGAGGCCAGAATGCTTACCGAAGCGGCTAGGAAATACAAGATGGTTTCTCAGATGGGAAATCAGGGTGCTTCTAATCCCGAACAGCAAAAAATGATTGAATGGTTTAAAGCTGGCTTGTTAGGTGATATTGATAAAGTACATATTTGGACTAACAGACCCGTTTGGCCACAAGGAATTCCTGTGCCAACAGAAAAGAAACCATTGCCAGCAGGACTTTCAGCTAAAGATTGGGATCTCTGGGTAGGGCCAGCAAGCATGGTAGATTATCACCCACTTTATCATCCATTCAAATGGCGTGGCTGGTGGAATTTTGGAACTGGTGCTTTAGGAGATATGGGTTGTCACCTGATTGACCCAGCATTTAGAGTTTTAGAATTAGGGTACCCTACCGAGGTAGAGTGTAGTGTAGGACAGGTTTTCTTAAAAGACTGGGAAGCGGAGTATATCCCAGAAGGTTGTCCACCTTCTTCTAGTGTTCAAGTGAAATTTCCTGCCTCGGCAGCAAATAAGAAAGAAGTAACCATGAGGTGGTCAGATGGCGGAATTCGACCTTTCCACCCAGATATTATTCCTGCTGATCATAGTGTAGGGGATGCTGATAGTGCTAATGGTGTTATCATGGAAGGAGAAAAAGGAGTAATGGTATGTACGTCTTATGGACAAAGAGCTAAAATCTACTTGAATTCTGGTGAAATATTAGAAGTGCCTAAGGAATATAACGCTGGCATGAAAAACGCTGATATGTCGGAATATGGTCACCATACCAACTGGGTTGAGGCTGTTAAAGCAGGTTTTGGAAGCAAAGAACATAAAGGGCTAACGTCATCATTTGATTATTCAGGTCCATTGACAGAAACCGTAATTATGGGTAATTTGGCTATCAGAAGTTACCAAGAAAGTACTTCAGGAAGCGGTAGAGGAAGGAAGTATGAAGGTCGTAAGAAATTAATGTGGGATGGTGATAATATGAAAGTGACCAACTACGACGAGGCCAACAAATTTGTGAGTCGTAAGTACAGGGACGGCTGGAAATTGATATAGGAATAGGTGAAATAGTGTTCTGAAAAGCCCTCCAAGAAAAATTCTTGGAGGGCTTTTGCTTTAATTTTTCTAAGAACTCAATCTATCTCATAATCCAGTTTTATGGTAATGGCAGCGGTTTTGTTTTTAGAAGTTGTGTTATAAACTCCACCCCAAGAGTAATCTTCGGAGGAGTTTTGTCCAGTAATTTGGAAAACCCCCATGCTTGCGTTTTTTAAATCTCCGATAGACGAACCTGCATTCTCTGCAATTTTCTCAGCCCTAGACTTAGCATCTTTGGTGGCCTCGGCTATCATTTCTACTTTTAATTCTGCCAGTTTGGTATAATAATATTCTGGAAAATTCGAATAGAATTCTACACCCGAATTTATGATTTCACTCACCATTCTAGACACACTTTCCACCTTGTTAACGTCTTTGCTTTCCACAAAAACATTCTGGGTCAAATTATACCCTGTGAAAACGGTCACGGTATTTCTGGTGGCTTCATTATAATCTGAGCTAAAATCTTTATTGATGGTAACAGCACAGAAAACAATGGAGCTATCCGCTATTCCTTTTGACACTAAATAGTTTCGTAAAATCTCTCTGTCTTTGTCTAGTGTGGCATAGGCCACTTTCAAATTGTACTCCTTTTTTGAGAAGCTTCCAGACCATACAATCAGGTCGGAAGTGAAATCTTTTGTCCCCAGACCTGTCACAGAAATGTTGTTCTGGTGTCTGTTTCTGTTTTTAACGGCATTGCCCAGAATAAGGGCGAAAAGAAGAATAGCCGTTGAAAATATGATAGCTGTTAAATGATTCTTTATCATGTAATTATTGATTTGCCATAAATAAGGTGATATGCCAATTTTATCTTAAAGTATGTATCAATATTACGCTGAAATACGGTTAGAAAGTCTGTGTGATTCTAGTTTATTTCATGTGTTTAAATCTCACTTTATATACCCATACTCCATAGCCAACTTCAGCAAGCTAATCATGTTTTTTACCTCAAATTTTGAAAGCAGATTGCTCCTATGAGTTTCTACGGTTTTGTTGCTTATAAATAGCTCTGTGGCTATTTCTTTTGTGGTTTTACCTTTAGCCACAAGTTCTAATACCTCTTTTTCTCTTCTTGTAAACCTTAGTTCATAAAGATTGTTTTCCGTTGTTTTTTGTCGGGAAAGACTCAGCATTATTATATCTGTAACCTCCTTACTTTGATAGGTTTCTCCTTTATAAACGGTTCTTAGGGCTTTAAGTAATTCTTCGCCTCCAGTGTTTTTTAAAATATAACCAGACGCTCCATTTTTCATCATTTTGGTAATGAAACTTTCGTCATTATACATGGACATGGCCAGCACTTTAATTTCTGGGTGTTTTTTATCAATATAGGTGCATACATTTAGACCGCTGTCTTCCCCCAAATTGATGTCTAAAAGTACGACGTCGATATTGTTTTCTTTCAGTGCGTTTTTAACTTGATTGGCATTTTGACATTCTCCTACCACTTCAAAATCCGACTCTTGTTGCAATAAGGAAGAAACACCTTCTGTGAAAATTTTATGGTCATCTACCAATAATACCCTTATCATTGTACTTTTTAGTTTAAATCATTAGCAGAAATTGTATGAAGCTGCATTCCAAAATCTATTTATTGATGGTGGGCTTTTTAAGTCTCACCAGTTCATTTGCTCAATATCCAGATTGGAATCAGTCTTTCACCAAGGTACAACTTGACAGCTTGCTACAAAAATATGAAATAGAAAAAGATACATTGGGTTTAGCTTTTACTTATTGGTGTTATTCCAAAAAGGAGGAGCATTCTGAAGTACCCGATATTTCTCCTATGGCCACTTTACACAAAAGTATGGAGTTATTCTTGGCTGTGGGAGACTCGGTAAATTATTATAATATTCGTGGAGCCATTGGTTCCTACTATATGGGCAGAGCCTATATAAAGAAGTTTGCCAAGGAATATATAGCCACTTCTGTCCATTATTTTAGGAATAATAACTGGCCATCCTTAGAGTTGGGACATTTAATAAACCTGGCCAATATTGATATTCATGAAAACAGCTTTGATCATGTATCTGAGAAATTAAGGCGAGCAGAAATGCTTAATGAAAAAGTTCAAGACGAAGGTTTCAAAGCTAGAATACACTCTTCCTATGCAGATTACTATTCGAGAAGAGGAGAAATACAAAGGGCTCTAGAACATGCCGAAATTAGTTATGAAATAGGACATAGGTTAAAGATTGATTGGGTTGAAGGGCTTTCGTTTTATTTTAAATCCATTTGTTATAACGCATTAAAGCAGGAAGATAAAAGGTTAGAAGCTCTTTTGCAAGGCTTGAAATTAGTGGAAAATAATGAAATTCTTTTTCAGCTGAAAAAGGAGTTTTACCGTAATCTGGAGAATTATTATTTTTTGAAAAAGGATTATGCCAATGCCCATAAATATGGCGACTTGACTTTAAAGATGGTTGAGAAAATCTATAATTCTAAGATAGAGTCGGACCTGAGGTCTTTAGTGATTATAATCTGATAGAGAATGAGAGAATAATGGTGGCTAAGTTGGCTTTGGAGAAACAAATTGCTGAAAGCGAGATTGAAAAATTAGAGACTAGGCAGCGGATGTATATTGGGGTACTGTTTTTAACCTTGCTTATTCTTGTTCTTTTAGTCATAGCTTTTATAAATAGGCGAGCGATTAATATGTTGGAAATAAACCAAGCCAACAAGAATAATCAGATTGGTACACTAAACGCTCTTATAATAGGTCAAGAAAAGGAAAGGGAACGAATAGCCCAAGAGCTTCATGATGGCTTAGGTACCATGCTTTCTAGAATTAAAATTTTAATGGGCAAAGGGCTTACGCATGAAAAAACATTAGGAATGCTTGACGAAGCTTGCTCTGAACTTCGAAATATTTCTAGCAATATGCAGCCCAGCAATCTTACAAACTTTGGCCTAGTGAAAGCCTTACAGGATTTCGTATTCAAGCAAAGTGGCACACACCCCAATATTATCTTTGAACATTTTGGTAAACCAAAGGATTTAGGGAAGAATAAGAACTTAATGGTTTACAGAATCATACAGGAGCTTCTGACCAATTCTCTGAAACATGCTGCGGCCAAGGAAATATTGGTTCAAATTATTTTTTCAGACAAAACCGTAAATCTTACGGTTGAAGATGACGGTAAGGGTTTTGAAGAGAGCCTAATAAAAACAGATTCTAGTGGGTGGAATAATATCCGTTCTAGGGTAGATTATCTACAAGGTTTACTGAACCTACATTCTGATAATAAGAATGGTACCTCCATTACTATTTCTATTCCCATAGTATAATTCAACGTTATATTTTCTTTCAAGATGGTTTTGTAATGTAAGATCTCAGGGTTTACCCTTGGTTTTAAAAATGGGGGAATACCATTAGAGTATTGGTATAAATAGAGGGTAATTTTGGACTTTATTTATAAAGTATGGCGTGCCCTATATTGAAATAAGCAGCCCTACAAGCCTAAAAACAACCTTAATTTTTATTTCTATGCAAAAAAAACTACAAAGAAGTTATGCGTTGCCAAATTTGAGAACAATATGGCTAGCGTTAATTGCTTCACTTATTTACTTGTTTCCTGCAGATGGCTTTGGTCAAAATGCCAGAAAGGTTTCGGGAAAAGTAACGAGTGAAGATGGCGAGGGAATACCGAGTTCTAGTGTACTGGTGAAAGGAACCGCTAAGGGTGCTGTTACGAATATGGATGGCGACTATAGCATAGAGGCGGGAAGTAATGCCGTTTTAGTCATTACCTCTATTGGTTTTGAAAAGCAGGAAATTGCGGTAGGTAATAAAAGCATCATAGATATTACTTTAAGAGAAAGTACCAATTCACTAGACGAAATAGTGGTAGTGGGTTATGGCTCTTCTAGCAAGCGTCTTCTTTCTGGTGCTCAGACAAACATCGGTGAGTCTGAATTGAAAAAGACGGTTAATACGACCTTAGACCAGGCACTTCAAGGTAGAGCTCCAAACGTATTTGTGGCCAGTAATTCTGGAAAGCCAGGCGGTGCCGCAGCTGTATATATAAGAGGTTTATCTACTATTAATGGTAATAACCAGCCGATGTATGTGATAGATGGTGTTCAAATCATTCCTCAGGATGCTCCATCACAAGGGATTGGTTCTGACGGTCAGTCCAATATCCTTTCTAGTATAAACCCAGATGATATTGCTTCTATGAACGTATTGAGTGGACCTTCTGCCCAATCTATTTATGGTTCTAAGGCTTCTAATGGTGTCATTGTAATTACCACGAAAAAAGGAGAAGCTGGAGATGCAAAAGTGAATTTTACGACCATGTATAACTTTCAAAGTCTCCCAAATCAGCTTGAGATGATGAATTTGAGAGAGTATGCTGCTTATAGCAATGCTTGGGCAGATGAAGTAGGTTATGGTCATAATATGGAATTTGCAGACCCCTCTATTTTAGGCTTAGGTACTAACTGGCAGTCGGCCTTGTTTAAAACAGCGGCCATGAAAAAGCAGCAGTTTTCTATGAGCGGTGGTACCAATAAAATGACTTATTATCTTTCTACCGAACTTATGAACCAAGACGGTATAGCTCCAAACTCTGGTTTTAAGAGAAAATCTTTTAGAATGAACTTGGAGAGTAACGCCAGGAAATACTTGAAAATTGGTACTAATTTGTCTGTTTCAGGAACGGATGAGAAATTATCTATCAATGAGGATAATGTAATTAGTACAGCCATTCGTCAATCACCTAACGCTCCGGTTTATAATCCTGACGGTACCTTCGGTGGTCCTCAGGATGTTATTCCAGGACAATATTCTGCTAAAATCACTAACCCTGTGGCATTGGCTTTAATTAATACCAATGAATATAAGCGTATGACCGCTTTCGGTACACTTTACGCAGATTTGAATTTCTTAAAGGATTTTACATTCCATACGGAGATTAACGGCAATTATGGAAACGACACCAGAGCTATTTTCCGTCCTTCCTACTCTTTCGGAGCCAATGACCTTACACAAGGTGCTAATAACCCAATTTCTACATCGGAAAGGTATAGCGGGAATAACTATTTCTGGAGTGCTAACCAAAGAATTAATTATGCGAAGACCTTCTTAGAAAAACATAGCTTTAATGTGATTGTAGGACATGAAGCTCAGTATTCTTTTAATGAGCAGCTTTCTGGTAGAGTAACAGGTTTTACCAATAACGCACTTTCTGAGCTAAGCCTTGGGGACCCAAAAACTTCTTTAAGTGGCAGTAGAAGAGATGATAACTCTCAGGAGTCATATTTCACAAGATTAGGATATGTATTTGACGACAAGTATATCTTCCAAGGAACCTTCAGAGCGGATGCCTCTTCTTACTTTGGTCCAAATAACAGATGGGGATATTTTCCTTCTGTATCTGCCGCATGGAGGGTATCTAAAGAAAGCTTTATGGAGGATGTTACTTTCATAAACGATTTGAAACTGAGATTTGAAGTCGGTACTACAGGAAATCAGTATTGGGGAAAAAATACTTATGCTCCGCTTAGTACAGCTGCTACGCAATCTGGTCAAGGTTTCTTAGCAGCAAGGTTCCCAAACCCAGATATTAAATGGGAAAACACCACGACCTATAATGCTGGTTTCGACATGAATATGTTAAACGACCGTGTTCAAATAATCTTTGATGCTTATTTAAGAAAAACCACGGATCTTATCACAGATTTACCTTTACCAGCATATGCCGGAACGGTAGGTCAGGGAAGTATTGGAGCTCCGGTTGTTAATATTGGAGACATGGAAAATAGAGGATTTGGTATTGCCATTAATACAACACCTATCAGAGGTAATACTTCTAGCGACTTTACATGGCGAAGTGATTTTAATATTTCTTTAGATAGAAATAAACTGTTGAAATTAAATACTGAAAGAGCCATTATTGACAGGTTCCCATGGTTTACCAGAGTCATCTCCCGTTCTATAGTTGGCCAGCCATTGTTTCAGTTTTATGGCTATGAGGCAGATGGTTTAATTGAAGATTATAATGATTTAACTTCAGCAGCTCTTCCTACAGGAATACATGTAGGTTACGATCAGGCGTGGGTAGGAGACGTGAAATATGTTAATCGTGATAAAACGGAATACTATGACCCAGAACTAGGAGAAAATATCCAAGTGATTGACGATAAAGACAGAACGTTTATAGGAAACCCTTGGCCTAAATTCACTTTTGGTTTTTCTAATTCCGTTTCTTTCAAAGGTTTAGAGTTATCTGTTTTTACACAAGGTGTCTATGGAAACAAGATTTTTAATCAACTTAGATTTGATAACTCTGCTTTCAGAAACTACATCCATGGTGCTTATAAAGAGGCGTCAACTTTTGCTAAACCAAGTAGCCAAGAGTTAGATGAAACGCTCACTTTATTGAATCCAGGAACTTCGGTTCCTAGAATCTCAGGAACTGCATATGGAAACAGTGGCCGTGCCACAGACAAATTTGTGGAAGATGGCTCTTACATCAGAGTTAAAAATATTCAGCTGAGCTACTTCGTGCCTAAATCTGTACTAAAGAAATACCTGCCAATCAACGGCGTGAAGATAGCAGCAGGTGTTCAGAATGCCTTTACGTTTACCAAGTATTCAGGATATGACCCAGAGGTAGGTACTTCTGCTGGTGTTCCTGGTTTTGATAATGGACGTTATCCTTCTTCTAGAATGTACACGATGTCGGCATCATTTGATTTTTAATAGTACAATAGATAATTTTTAATAATAGGAAAATGAGAAAATATAATTTATTGAAATTTTTATTTGTTGCTCTAACGGTATTCGGTTTTACTTCTTGTAAAGAGTCGTTCTTAGAAACGCCTCCCTTGGATAACCTTACGGCACCAGATTTTTTTAACACAGATGCCGAGCTTTTAGCTGGAACTGCAGCACTTTATAATAAAGTTTGGTTTGGCTCAAACGGGCAGGCTCTACTTTCTTTTGGTGATGGTCGTGCCGGCAATATGTTAAGCCCTTATAATACCAACTGGGAGCAGTTTTATCAGTTTAATGTGTCAAACACCAACTCTGACATGAGAAACTCTTGGAACTCTTTCTTTACCATAGTGGCTCAGTGTAATGTTTTAATGTATAACGTAGAAACCTATGCTAAACCAGCGGTTTCTCAAGAAGCCAAAAACAGGGCTATAGGAGAAGCCAGATACATGAGAGGTTTGTCGTACTATTATTTGGTTCAAAACTGGGGTCCAGTGCCTATCATTACAGATAACCTGAAACAAGGTGCAGATACCACGCTGGCTAGAAATACGGTTGAGACGGTTTGGGAGTTTGCAATAAGAGATTTACAAGCGGCTGTGGAACTACTTCCTACCACTTCTACTCCTGGTAGTGGAAGACTAAATGCCTATTCCGCCAAAGGCATGCTGGCAAGGTTTTATTTAACTAGAGCAGGTTTAGGTTCTAGTAATGGACAAAGGGATCAAGGTTACTTAGATAAAGCTAAAGTATTAGCCAAAGATGTGATTGAGAATGGTCCTTTTCAGCTTATGGAGAATTATTCAGATTTGTTTTTGACAGCTAATAATAATAATCCAGAGCAGCTTTTTGGTCTACAATGGGTGAGTAATGGTGGTTATGGTTCAGGAAACCAATTTCAATCTCAGTTTGCAGCCAATAGCCAGCTTACTGGATTCCAAGATGGATGGGGTGGAGGAAACGGAGCTTCTTACGATTATTTGATTAATCTAGACCCTGCGGACTCCGTGAGAAGAAAAGCGACTTTCATGCTTCCTGCCGATCATTATCCTGAATTGGTAAAATCTAAAGGAGGTTATAGAGTGCCTGTTCCAGCGGAAAATGCTTGGACTACTTTTGCGAACTTTAAAAAATATGTTGTAGGAACACCAGATGATAATGGTGGTTTAGGGCAGCAGCAAAACGCCCCTAACAACACCTATATGCAGCGTTTGGCAGATGTATATTTAATTTATGCGGAGGCTATTTTAGGTAATAATGCTTCTACTGCCGATCCGGAAGCATTAAAATACTTCAATGCCATTAGAGAGCGAGCCACTTTGGCACCCGTAAGTTCTTTTACGCTAGACGATTTACTGCACGAAAGAAGGTATGAGTTTGCGGTAGAAGGAGATGCATGGTATGATATGGTAAGACTCTATTATTACAATCCTCAGAAAGTGATAGACATCATTGGAAATCAAATAAGAGGAATTTATACCATTAGAATAGTTGAAGGTACGGGTACTCCTCAGAAAAAGAGAGAATTCCAGTTCATTAATCGTAATGAAGAAAGGTTCACATTGGTGCCTTCTAAGTTTTATTTGCCTCTTCCAGATACCGAAACTGCTCAGGCTCCTAACCTTTTAAAAGACCCTGTTCCTTACAAGTTTAATTAGAAATTATGCTGTAGAGAAACAGAGCTGTTTCTCCATAAAAAGACAAGAAAAATGAAAAAAGAGAATCAATATTTATATAAGAAGATTTCGGGCATAGCCGTTTTGGTGATGCTGGCCGCGATTTCATTTCTTTCCAGTTGTGAGAAAGACGACGACGGTGTGCCAGGCTTTAGCACTGGCGTACCAACAGTGAGTGGTGTATTTATTTTAGATACCATTAGCAGCTATGCGGATAGCCTTATTACTGGTGCAGAACCTTACGAGCTTTTGGTCATAAAAGGAAATAACATAGGGGGGGCTGTTTATGTGTATTTTAACGGTTACCAAACGAGTTTTAACCCAACCTACAATACAGATAATGTGCTTATAATAAGGATACCTGCAGAAGCACCAACAGATGCAACTGCTGATAACCAAATTAAAATTGTGACTTCTCATGGAGAGGTAACCCATGATTTTAAGATTATAGCTAAAGCAGCTGTTTATGCCTCCAATAAAAGGACTTTTGGAAAGGGCAGAGGAGATATCGTTTTAAAGGGTAAAAACTTTGCTGATGTGAGCTCGGTAACTTTTACAGGAACTACAGAAGAAGTGGAAATCGTGGGGAGAACCAAAGATAAAGTGGGTGATGAAACGATGACACTAAGGTTCCCTAAAACGACCTTAAGCGAAGTAACGCTGGACATAACCAATTCTAGTGGCACCTTTAATGCTCTGTCTTACAAGTTTGTGAATGCAGATGAGGCATATGTAATATTTGATGAGGCATTTGCTGATGGCTTTGCCAATGGTTCATGGGGAGATGCACTTCTGGTTAATTCAGATCAAGCATTTGCTGGAGAATCTTCCCTTTCAAAAGTTTATGCAGGTGGAAACTGGCATTTAGCAGGAATCAGTAACTGGAGCCCATCTGTGCCGTACAAAGCAGACTTTAAGTACATTACTTTTTCTGTGAAAGGTGGTTCTGTGCCAATTTCTCTATGGATTCAGTCCGATGCCTCGAAAGCAGGATTTGGAGGATTTGACGATAAAAATAAGATTGATGTAGCTCCTGAAATATGGAATTACTACAAGATAGCTATTGCAGACCTTGACTTCTGGTATCCTGGAACCACCTTAAAGCAAATAGGCTGGAGAGTTAAAGGTCCAGACAAAAGTGAGACGCTTTATTTTGATGACATTATGTTCATCAAGTAAGTTTGAGAAAAGAATTGTTTAACCCCGGTTTATGCATTGGAGAATCGTAATGAGTTTTAAAGTGAAATAAATCAGACATTTAAACGAGATTAGCATAGCGGTTTACCCTGAGCTAATGTCGAAAGGTTCTGGTGATTAAGTTTAAATGGATTTGGCCTGTGCTGAGCTTGACGACGTAAACTGATTTGAAGCAATTTAGCTACGGTCCCGATAAATATCGGGAGATTTTCTAATGAATAAAGCGGGTTTAAATAGTAGTTAGCGTTTTGTCTGGCTACTATTTTCTATAAATAAAGGTTTTGAGCATCAAGACACCAGAATCTAGTCTTTAAGATTTAATGAAATCTGTGAAAAACATACTGCTTACAGTGGTTTTAATGGGAAGCCTTTTTCTTTCTTGTAAAGAAAAGGAGGCTACTTTGTTCCATTTACTTTCTTCCGAGGAGTCTGGGATTACGTTTTCAAATACCATCACAGAAACCAATGAGCGTAACGTGTTTAGTTTTGAGTACCTCTATAACGGTGGGGGTGTGGCATTGGCAGATTTCAATAATGATGGCCACGTCGATGTCTATTTTACGGGGAATCAAGTCAACAATAAGCTTTATCTTAATAAAGGAGGTGCTTCCATAAAGTTTGAAGATGTAACGGACTTGAGCGGTGTTTCTGCGAATGCAAAATGGTGCTCTGGGGCATCAGCAGTAGATATCAATAATGATGGACTGATGGATATCTATGTTTCTGCCACCGTAAATCCAACGGCCAGCTTAAGAGCCAATTTATTTTATATTAATCAGGGAATCGATGACGCGGGGGTGCCCGTTTTTAAAGATTTGGCCTCGGAATATGGTGTGGCAGATACCAGCCACACGACCCATGCTGCTTTCTTTGATTATGATAATGACGGAGATTTAGATCTTTTTCTTTTGGTGAATGAGTTGGAGAAGCACGGCTATCCAAATAAGTATGTAGAAAAGGTGATAGATGGGTCTTCTAAAAGAACCGATAAGCTTTATAAAAACGACGGGACCAACGAAAATCCGCATTTTACAGATGTGTCAAAAAGTGCAGGAATCTTAAAAGATGGCTATGGTTTGGGCATTAATATTACAGATATAAACAGAGATGGCTGGAAAGATATTTTCATTACCAATGATTTTCTTTCAGATGACATCCTCTATATAAACAATCAGAATGGCACATTTACAGATCAGTCTTCTGCTTATTTTAAACATACTTCTTACTCCGCTATGGGTAATGAAGTGGCAGATCTTAATAATGATGGTTTGGTGGATATTGTGGCCTTAGACATGCTTCCTGAGCAGAACGCTAGAAAGAAAATGATGGTGCCTGCTAATAATTATTCCACTTATCAGAATAATGAGATGTATGGTTATAACTATCAATATGCCAGAAATACCCTGCAGCTAAATGCCGGAATTGATGCTAGCACGGGAATACCCGTTTTTAGCGAAATAGGTCTAATGGCAGGTATGGCAGAAACAGATTGGAGTTGGTGCCCATTGGTTACAGATTTTGATAATGATGGGTTTAGAGATCTTATTATTACCAATGGTTTCCCCAAAGACATTACAGATTTAGATTATATTGTTTATGGTTTTCCGGCTGCGGTACAAAGAAAAGCGACATTGGAAGAACTCTTAGGAATGTTGCCTTCCAGAAAAGTGGCCAACAAGTCTTTTAGGAACTCAGGAAACAGCGAAACTCCTTTTTTTGAGGAAGTTAATGAGCAGTGGGGTACAGTGAAACCTAGTTTTTCAAATGGGGCCGCTTATGCCGATCTTGATAATGACGGAGACCTGGATTATGTGGTCAATAATATAAACGAAGCCGCTTTTGTTTATCTTAATAATGGGCGTTCAGAAAATCATCATTTTCTGCGAGTTAAATGTGAAGGTGGTGAGGGTAATATTAATGGTCATGGGGCCCTTATAGAAATAAGCTATGGCAATGGTTTAATGCAAGTGTATGAAAACACGCCTTATAGAGGGTATTTATCTACCATTGAAAATGTCGCTCATTTTGGTTTAGGGAAAGTAGCAGAGGTAGCGGAAGTTAATATTAAATGGCAAAGTGGTAAAGAATCGAAACTAAAAGGCGTTAAAGCCAATCAAACTTTAGTAGTGAGCGAGGCTACTGCTGTTTATCCCGAGAATTCTAGTACTAAGTCAAAGGGGATATTCATGGATAATACGGCCGAACTTGCTATAAATTATCTTCATAAAGAAACCGATTTTATAGATTTCCATATTCAAAAACTGATTCCACATAAGTTTTCTCAATATGGTCCTGCTATGGCAGTGGGAGATATCAATGGCGATGGATTAGAGGATGTTTTTATAGGTGGGGCTGCCCGTCATTCTGGTGTGTTTTTAATTCAAAAGCCTTCAGGAGGTTTTGCTCAAAAGGTGTTTGCCGACCCCAAAAGTGCTGCTGAAGATATGGGCGTGCTGCTTTTTGATGCAGACGGAGATAAAGATTTGGATTTGTATATTGTAAGTGGAAGTAATGAATCGTCTCCGAGTTCTGTCCATTACCAAGATCGATTGTACGAAAATGATGGTTATAGGAATTTCCGTTTGGCAGTAGATGCTTTGCCCAATTTTCTTAAAAGTGGTTCGGCGGTGAAAGCGGCAGATTTTGACAAAGATGGGGACTTGGATTTATTTATTGGGGGGAGGTTAGAAGTAGACCAATACCCGAAACCGAGTAATAGTTTTATCCTTAGAAATGATTCTAAAAACGGGATAAAGTTTACCGATGTAAGCTCAAGTTTGGCCCCAGGTCTAAGAGGAATAGGTTTGGTAAGTGATGCCATCTGGACAGATTTTGATAATGACGGTTGGCAAGATATAATAGTGGTGGGAGAGGCCATGCCCATCACCATGCTTAAAAATCTAAAAGGAACTCAATTTGAGCCTGTGAAGTCTAAATCGCTTCAGGACAAGATTGGATTTTGGAATAGTATTGTCTCTGGAGATTTTGACAACGACGGCGATCTAGATTATGTGGTAGGTAATCTGGGTCAAAACAATAATTATAAAATATCTCAAGAAACACCTCTAACTATTTATGCCAAAGACTTTGATAAGGATGGTGTTTTTGATGCCATTCCTACGGTGCATTATTTGACAGAAGATAAAGAGAAAAAAGAGGTAGCTTTTAATGTGAGAGACGACCTCTTTAAGCAGATTAACGCTTTAAGACAGCGGTTCGACAATTACGAGAAATTCTCCAAATCTACCATTTATAGTATTCTGGCAAAAGATGATGTTAAAGATGCCTTAGTGCTAAAAGTCAATACGGTAGAAAGCAGTTATATAGAGAATTTAGGTCAGGGGAATTTCAGTATTACTGCTTTGCCTTCCGCAGCTCAGACTGCTCCGGTTTTTGGAATGCTGGTGGAAGATTTTGACCAAGATGGCTTTTTAGATGTCCTTATGGTGGGTAATGATCACGGAAATGAAGTTTCGGTAGGACGACTGGATGCTTTTAATGGTCTGTTACTTTCAGGAAATGGAATTGGCGGTTTTAAAGCTAATACTTTAAAGCAAAGTGGTTTTCTCACGAAAGGAGATGCCAAGGCATTGGTCAGTGTTACCGACGCAGAAGGTAAACCAGTATTCTTAGTCTCACAAAACAGGGCAGGATTAAAAAGTTTTGCACTGGGTTACGCTGTTAGGATGATAAGACCGAAACCTACAGACGTCTATGGTATAGCTACGCTTAAAAGTGGCGTTAAAAGGAAAATTGAAATTAACTATGGAAGCTCATTTATGTCGCAGTCTTCCAGAAACCTGATGCTCTCAGATAACATCATATCCATTGAGGTTTTTGATGCTAATGGAGGCTCAGTTCTTAATAAATAACAAAGTTTTAGAATGAATGTTTTAAAACTAAAAAAGAAGAAAATGATAAGTACTTTTCAAATCAAAACAGTGATAATTCTTTATCTCTTTTTTTTGTTCTCGTGTTCTAAAAGTGTGGTGATTCCAGATGATGAAACGCCCATAGATATAGTAGAGGTGCAGCCAGCAATTGATCCTGAGCTAGCGTCTACTATAGGCTTTTTTCTAGATGACTGGCAGCCTAAAACTTTTAAAAAACCCGAATATGTAGATGGGACGACTCCTTCGACTACCACGCAAACGGTCACACTCAATGCATCTGAGATTATCACCAAAATACCAAACAAGATTTTTGGACATAATGCGAATACATGGATGGGGACTTTTGTAGACTCACCGAGCCTAATTCGTGATATTAGTAACTTAAACCTTCATGTTATAAGATGGCCAGCAGGGAGTGGGAGTAATGTTTATTTCTGGAATACAAATCCTGTAGACGACCCAAATGTAAGTGGTTTTAAAGAAACACCATCTGCCGAATACATGGAGAAATGGGGTGTGCCTAAGCAGTTTATGAATGAGAATGGGCTGTTAGAAGATGCTAGGTTCTTCTATGGTCAGACGAAAGACAATTGGCGTGGATCTTTAGAGAATTATTACAGTTTGCTGGCGACGACCCAAAATGAAGGAAGTATATGCGTAAACTATAGTTTTGCCAGATACGGCACCAGTAAAGACCCTGTGGCTATGGCGGCTAAACTCGCTGCCGACTGGGTAAGATATGATAATGGTCGCACCAAACTCTGGGAGGTGGGAAATGAAAATTACGGTACATGGGAAAAAGGAAATAGAATAGACCTCAGTAAAAATCAAGATGGGCAACCAGAGTTTTTGACGGGAGCACTGTACGCCAAGCACTTTAAGGTTTTTGCGGATTCTATGCGAAATGCGGCGGCAGAAATTGGTTCGGAAATTAAAATTGGGGCCGTTATGCAAGAATCTGTTATACAAGATTGGCAGTCTAATACCACCAGAACTTGGAATGAAGGGCTGATAAAGAATATAGATAATCAAGCCGACTTTTATATTGCCCATAACTACATTACGCCTTATAATGAAAATTCGGAAGCGGCTAATATTCTAAAAGATGCCATAGCTCTACCTGAAAAAATGATGAATTTTGTTCGAAATGAAATTAGTATAAATGGAGGTCAAGCGAAGCCTATAGCATTTACGGAGTGGAACATGTGGGCCAAAGATAGAATGCAGCAAGTGTCTAATACCAGTGGGGCTTTTGCGGTCATTGTTCAGGCAGAATCTATCAAAAATAAATATGGTATGGCAGCCAGATGGGATTTATATAATGGCTGGGAAAACGGAAATGATCATGGACTTTTTAGTGATGGAGGAGCCTCTGATGATCCTAAAATGAATGCAAGGCCTTCGTTTTATCACATGTACTATTTCCAGAAGACCATTGGAGATAGAATGGTTTCTTCTAAAGCTACGGCAGTGGGAGCTATCCCGTCTTCAATTAAATCTTATGCTTCCACTTATAGTTCTGGAGAGGTAAGTGTGACCTTGGTCAACACTACTGGTAAACCGCAAAATGTAGAGATTAAAACAGAAAACTTTAACGCTGGCGAAAGATATTATTGGTATAATTTAGCTGGTGGAACAGATAATGGAGATTTCTCAAGAAAGGTAATTGTGAATGGTGAAGCTCCTTCAGGAGCTGCAGGTGGTCCGTCAAATTATGACACCATAAAAACCAAATCTGCAAAAACTAAAGATGGTATTAGGGTAACAATACCCGCTTGGAGTTCGGTTTTTGTGATGATAGATAAGTTGGAACAATAACATTGTAGAATCTTTTGTAACACTGTTTGCATAAATGCAAAAAGTCCGCCGAAGAAAATTTTAAAGGTTGGGATGTTTTCTATTCATCTTAAGCCCCTTCAGGGCTTTTGATACCACGGATATCAAAGAAGCAAAGTCCAACAAGTCCCGTTAGGGACGTAACCTCGGTAGAATAACAAAGAAGCAGAGTTAAACAAGTCCCGTTAGGGACTTAACCTAAGTAGAAAAAGGACAGAAAAACAAGGACAAGTCTCTTAAGGACGTAACATTGGTAAAAACAAAATCAATAAATACCCATGCTCTTCCTCGCCACCTCAACCTTAGCATAAACAGGACAATCTTTATCATGTGGGGTGGGTAGGTAGCCCGTGCTTTGAAGAAATTCATTGACAATCTCTCCACCTACAAATTTGAATCGCTTTTTGAACAATTTCACCCAAGCTTCTTTCGAAAGCGGGTGGTTGATTTCAACCCACTTTTTAAAGCTTCCATGCTCTTTTTGGAGGTCTAGAATGACGTTAGCATTATGAATGGCTGCGTTTACTTTGAGTTTGTTTCTGATAATACCAGCATCAGAAAGAAGTCTTTCTCTTTCGGCTTCGGGGTAAGACGCTACAATGCCTATATCAAAACCATCATAGGCCTTATAGAAATTATCTTTTTTGACCAGAATGGTATTCCATGAAAGCCCTGCCTGATTGATTTCTAAAATAAGTCGCTCAAAAAGCTCATTGTCGGTTTCTAAAGGGAAGCCATACTGATTGTCGTGATAATATTTATGGACATTATCTTCTGGTAGGTCTTGACAAAATTTACAGTACGACATCGTTTTTTTTGTTTAAAAGTAAGGAATTTAAAGTCTAGGTATTAGCTAAAAAAATTAGAATTATTCCTCCGTGAAATTTATGACATTTTCATGAATATGCTTTTTTTCTTTAAATGTATCGACGCTGACATTTTTCAACGAAACATTCTCAACAGGTAGCTCTTCTTGCCCTAAAATTCGAGAAACAAACGCTACATCGGTAGATTTTACATTTGTAAGTTGAATGTCGCTAATAGCCGTAAGTCTACGCTCATACGTGGGCACAAGGTTACGCCATTGGTAAAGCACATCGGTTTCAATACCTAAAACTCCTTTATCTATTTTGCCAGATTTTACATTATTTATAAAGATGTTTTTGACATAACCACCTCTACGTTCGTTGGTTTTAATAAAAAGTAGGTGAGATAACTTAGCACCATCCAGTACTTCACAGTTGTCTACAAAAACGTTTTCTATTCCACCAGATAGTTCGCTTCCAAGTGCTAATAATTGATGACCATTTTTCACCGTAAGATTTCTAAGAACGATATTCTTAGATGGTGTATGCAGTCGCCATGCATCTTGATTTCTCCCTGATTTTATAGAAACAGCGTCATCGCCTTGATCTAAAATGCAGTTTTCTATCAATACGTTTTGACTCATTTCTGGGTCAACGCCATCATTATTATGCCCGTGGGCATACACTTTTATGTTTCGAATGACAACGTCTTTTGAAAGGTAAGGGTGAATAGTCCAGAAGGGACTGTTGGTGATAGTAATCCCTTCTACCAAGATGTTTTGACAGCGGTTGAACTGAATGAAATGTGGTCTTAAGTTCGAGCTGTCGTTTACCATTTGTCTTTCTTCCACAGGAACACCCTTGGCAGCCATGGTGTAAAGATGTTTAAGGCTGTTCATATGAGGAGCTGGTCTGGCAAACCACTCTTCCCAAACATCCATTTTAGCTTTTAATTCGCCTGTACCAGTGATGGCGATATTTTGTGACTCAAAAGCATAAATCAGTGGCGAATAATTAAAACATTCCATGCCTTCCCATGACGTATGAACAGCCGGTAGGTAGTCTTTTGGATTGTCAGAAAATAAAAGTATAGCACCCTCTGAAAGATGTAATTCCACATTGCTTTTAAAATGAATAGGACCAGTTAACCATTCGCCTGATGGAATAATTACTCGTCCTCCACCATTTTTATTTGCTTGGGTAATGGCCTTTGCAATGGCCTGCGTCGTTTTTTGTTGGTTTCCGGCTTCTGCTCCAAAATCTAAAATGGAAAAGGATTTAAAGGCACTGAAATTAGGGACTTTTATAGTGTCCATTTCAAAGGGAGCGTCTATGTGAATTTCTTCATAAGAAATTGCTGGATGGGTTTTAGTACAAGAGTATAATGTGAATGCAGCAAATAGACTGAGAAGGAGTAAATGTTTTTTCATTAAGAAGCTTGAGCTTTTTTGGGTTGAGCTTAAGTACAATGTTAAACATATTTCTCCATGCCTGAAATAGAATCAATTAATACTGAATCTATTCGGATAAGCATATAGTCACGTAATGAATTCTATTTAGGCTTGTTCTCACTTATCAGCCCAACCATATTGTTATTAAATACAGCCAGGTTTGGGCTTAATGAAGAGAAAAACTCTTGGTCTGCTTCCTCTACTTTTATAATAGCATTTTGAAGTATTTCTGCACCGGCTTTAGTGAGCTGGATAATTTTGGCTCTGGTATCTGTTTCGTGTTCTTGACGGCTTAAGAATTTTTTAAATTCTAATGTTCTTAATACTTTAGAAACCATCATTCTGTCCAAGTTACCTTGATTGGCAATATCCACCTGAGTCACCTTGTTGTTTTCTCTAGAAAGCCAACCAAGTGCCGCCAGAATAATAAACTGCGTGTGAGTTAGATTTATGGGGTCAAGCTTCTTTTTTAGTTTTCTTTGCCAAAGTACAGTGACCTGCCCCAGAAGATAGCCTGGGCTATCGTTAGGGCTTTTAAAGCGGAATTCTATTTTTTTAGGCATGGGTTCCTTGATGAATTTGGGTTGAAATTAAATCAAAGTCGTGTTTATTTATTTCAAAGAAACCTAAACGAAATGGATATCCCCAATGCTTTTTGTTTTGAATAAAGTGCAAGTCGTTGATCAATGGTAAGATGGAGATGGAAGTACTTGGTAGAAAGTCAATTCGTCGTCTAGATGGACAAAAATCTGGTGTCATCTGGAATTGGAAGATTTCATCGTCTTTTACCTTTCCTATGGCCGTAAAAGCTTGGCATTTGTCAGGTTTACCAAGAGTGTTTTTACTCGAATAGAATAAGACAAAATCGTTTTTCTTCATCCTTTTTAAAGGTGCCACTTTTCCATGGCAGGCCTGTGCTATGCCCTCTGATACGCCCGTTTCTACGTGGTCTTTTGAGGCTACTATTATCCAATATTTCTGTTTCATGATCATTGGTTTTGTTCCAAAAAAGTAAGTTTATAACCATCTGGGTCTAATACGTGGAGGGCCTTACCAAAGGGAGTTTGCATGATTTCTCCCAAAATTTTGACTTCTCTTTCTAAAAATGTGGCATGTAGTTCTTCAATATTTTCATCAATTACGAACCAAGTGGATACGCCAATTCCAAGTTCTTTTTTCTCCAAACTGCCAAAAGGCTTTCTGATAGCAAAGCTGGCATCACCCTTATTAAACTTGAAAATGATAGCATCAGGATTTTTCATTTCGGATACTTCAAAGCCAAGTTTTTCGGTGTAAAAAGCCTTGGAAGCTTCTAAGTCTGTCACTTGAAGGGATGTGAATTCTAGTCGTCTCATTGGTAAATGTTTGTTTTGTTGTTGCAAATATAGTATATGCGACAACAAAAATGCTAATCTTTTACTTTTTTTAAATTGGGTTGAAATGCCAAGTGATTTTGCTTACTTATTCAGTTTAGCAAAAGCCCTAACTGGGAAAGTACCCACACCTTTAAATTTTGGCGGAACGGCACTGAACGTAAAACCATCATTTGGGAGTAAGTAGAGATGGCACAAATGTTCCACTATCAGAATTTCTGCCCCTAAAAGTGTGGAGTGTACAGGTCTGCTTTTTCCTCGGGTATCATCAATGTTATGAGAGTCTATGCCTACTAGTTTTACGGAGCAGTCTCTCAGGTAGGCAGCTGCTCCTTCGGTCAAATAAGGGTTATTTTCAAAATACTGTTCTGTATTCCAGTGTTGATCCCAGTCCGTTTGGATTAATACCGCCTTATTTCTGATTTCACAGTTTTTGAGATGTTCCGCTGTGATTTCTATAGTTTCCGAAAAGGGAACACGAATAACTACGGCATCCAAGTCTACAAAACGCTCTAGTGCAACTTCTGAAAGGTCTTTTCCATCTTGGTAGCGGTGAAATGGGCAGTCTATGTAGGTGCCGGTGTTGGTCACCATCTCTATTTTACCAATTTGAAATTGGGTGCCTTCCTCGTAAAAACGTTTTGAATCTTCACGGCTCAGGAAATCACATATAATAGGGGCAGGGAGACCTTTATAAGTAATAAGCCCATTTTCTATGGTGTGACTTAAATCGACGAGTAAATTAGCATCCGTTTTACGCTTAATAAATTTACTTCTATGAGCTTCCTCAAAAATGATTTTATTGAAAATCTTAGTTTTCTCTACCATCAAAAGGTTCAAATTTGAAACAATATAATCTGACAGTTCTTGGTCAGAAACTTGATCGCCATCTAAATCAAGACGAAAGTCTTCACCTTTGATGTTGCCACCGTTGGTGAAGTATATTTCAAAATCAAATTTTACGCTTTTGGGCATATGCTCTTTGTAAATAATGTTGAACTCCTAAGAGCTATATTAATTATTTCCCTTGAGTTTCATTCAACGAATGCCTTTAAATGTCCAGTATGGATGTTTCACATCATATAAATTCAAGGATGAAGACCATTACTTGTTCTTTGAAAACTGGGATGGAAAGGATGTTCAACCCGGTTTATGCAATGGAGAATTGTAATGAGTGCCTAAAGTGTAATAAATCAGACATTTAAAAGAGATTAGCATAGCACCGCTCTGGTGATTGAGTTTAAATGGGTTTACGAAGTGATTTGAAGCAATTTAGCTTCAGTCCCGATAGCTATCGGGAGATTTTCTAATGCATAAAGCGGGTTCAATAAAAGCACCACGGATTCCTAAGTAACAGGGGTGAAATTTCTACACTTTCCTCAGAATGTACATAAGAAAGGTAAATGGAATACGCTTTTAAGTACTCTCCGTACAAATCAAAACTTTTAAAATTATGAAATACGCAAAAATACTAATTGGTTCTATATGCCTTTCTGCTTTTGTTTTCGGTTGTAATAGCAACTCAGACTCTTCATCCATGAATGAAACAGACATGGATACCGAAATGGCAGAAGATATGGATTCACAGGATTTGATTCCTACCAACAATTCTGTGGCAGAAGATAAAGTCATTTTTACCGATGAGGTTTATAATAACGAAGTAGCCTATAATTTCCCATTAGCAGATACTATTGCCAAATACAGTTCTCAAGGAGCCACGAGCAGTGTTTTATCTGGTTGGATGAAAAAATATTCTAAAGATTTAGCGGCCAATTTAGTTGAAGATGCTACCGTTTTACATTTTGGAGAGGGTATAGTAGTAGCCTTAGACCAAGGAGATATGTATGGAGTGGAAGATTATGTACTTAACGAAAACGCTAAAACAGCTTTAAGGAAACTAGCCTTTAATCTTCAACAAGAACCAGAGACCTATATATTGGTGGCCGGACGTACAGATGCAGCCGGTTCTGCAGATTTTAACGATAAATTAGCATTTAGAAGAGCAGCGATTGCGGCTAACTACTTGAAAGGTTGTGGTATAGATGAAAGCAGATTTTTTATAGATAGTTATGGTGAGAAATACCCTGACTTTCAGAACAGTAGTAAAATAAATAGAAATAAAAACAGACGAGTAGATTTCTTGATTCTCCCTTCTAACCGTATGAGAGAACAGGCTGCAGAAGCGGCATAGAAAATGGCTCTTTTACATAGATAAAAAATGCCCCTTGGTAAATTTACCTTGGGGCATTTTTGTTCATAATTTGTATTTTTTCTTATTTCACCACCAAGGTATACTTAGGCGTAGGGTTTAGTGGGCAAAAGTACTCGTATTCACCTTTTTCCAAAGTCACTACTTTACTTGTTGAGCTTGTTCCTTCTTTGATAAGTTCTGTTACATAAGCCTCTTTAATATGGTGGGCTTCGTCAGATTTTCCTTTTGGCGTTAGCACAAAACCAAGGTCATGGTTTACACCATTATTGGCAACTTTAAATACATAGGTACCCGGCTCTAGCGTTAAGCTTTTTTGCGTAAATGCACCTTCAGTTTGTTCTAATGTTACCACTTTGGCGTCAGACTGAGCGTAAGTAGTGGTAGAAAATGTAAGAGCGAATGTTGCTACTAATGCAGCTAATAGATTTTTCATTGTATTGTTATTTGTGGGTTTCCTTAAAAATCAAAACGTCCATTCAGGAAATGAAAGAAGCCTTTTCTGTATTTATCAAACTTCGGTTTCTTTATTCTTCGCTCACTTTCCAGTGGGGACGTCATTTTTTTCGAGGCGTCGCACCGTTCGAAAAAAAACGAACCGGGGAGGCGTTCCTCCAAAAAAAACAGCCCGGCAGCGGCCGACCGCCTGTAAACTCACACAGACAAAATTCTTATTACTGTTGGTTTATGTTTTTTTTAATGTTTGAATTTTGACCATGTTCAAACAGTACAGGGAGATAAAAGGAATTTGCTTTTTAATATTTAGTGGATACCAGTGTTATTGAAATTTTATAAAATATGATTTTGCTTTATGCGAGGGGTAAGACTCCTCGCTAAGCATATGTTGCTCCTTTGGAGCTGTTAAACTAATTCTGCGTTTAATTCCTGAGCCAATGGGAAATCAATGGCGAAACCTGCAAGGTTATGGATGTAATTACTGATGGTTTTGTCACCTATTATTATCACCACATCTATCAAATTTGCTTCGGTATAGCCTGCTGCAAAGAATGCTGCTAAGCTTTCTGCGGAGGCTTTTCCTTTATTGGCAGCGGCAGAAAGTGTGAACTTTACTAAGGCGTCTGTTTTGGCATCAAAGCTGGCTGTGCCACCTCTTAATTCTAAGATTTGCTCTTCCGTAAAACCGTTCATTCCACCTAATACGGTGTGGGCACTCTGGCAATATTTACAGCCATTATACTCGCTCACTACCAAGTTTATCACTTCTCTTTCTTTGGCTTTAAGTGTTGACTTACGGTTTTGTAAAGCAAGGTAATCTGCAAGTGCCGTTTCGTTTTTGGCGTAGTAAGCATAAAGGTTTGGTACAAAGCCTAAGCCTTTTTCAAGATTATCAAAAATTGCTTGATTGTTTTCAGAAACTTCTTCTCTTGTTGGAACACTAAATGTTGACATCGTATTGTTGTTTTAATTGTTTATCAAAATGATGTTACAAAGGTGCAGCAATACGAGAAGGCCTAAATAGGCGGAAATTCCTTTTAAGTTGGCAATTTTTCCTTTTGCTCAGAATTCTTGAAGTCGTTAGGCGAAATACCCTCATTATTCTTGAAAAAACGGCTGAAAGCCTGCAAATCTGAGAAGCCAAGTTGGAAAGCAATTTCGGAAATACTACGCTCGCTATACTTTAAAAGTCTTCTGGTTTCTAGCAAGCGTCTTTCTTGAATGTATTGAAGGGGCGTTTTACTGCCAATTTTCTTAAAGAGGTTAGAAAGGCTCTTTGGACTTATATGAAGGAGGTCGGCGTAGTCGGCTACTTTATGTTTTTCTTTAAAGTGCTGCTCTACCAAATAATTGAACGCACGCAGGCTGTCTACATATTCACCACCCGAAATGTCATACTGTAGCTGCTCTTTATAAATTCTGGTACAGAGTATCAGCATTCTTTTTAGCATCATCTGTAGCATTTCTAGCTGTAGGTTGTCTCGCGACTCCATTTCTATGCACAGCATTTTCCAGACGGTTTCTAAGGTGTCTAGTTCTTTAGCGTTTGGTCTTATGATGGGTAGCGTAGCCGCACCAAAATATAAAATGCCTCGGCAGCTTATCTCGCTGTCGTGGTCTAGAATGCAGTAAAAAGGCTTGTTAAATTTTAGGAGTCTGAGTTTGTCAATGTTGACAGTTTCTACCTTATGAAATTCTGTAAGGCAAAGCAGCTCGTTGGTTTTGAAGGCATGCTCTTCGCCATCTATTTTTAGGCGGTTTTGGTCGGAGTCAAACCAAAGCATAGAAAGCTCAGAGTTTTTAGAGGCTTTTATCAAATAGCAGTTTTCGCTGGTAATGTTTACCACCTCAAAATATTCCTGGTTTGGCCCCTCGTAACGCATGTGTTTCTTATGTGATTGTCAAATGTAATTAAATACGTTTTGTGGGGCGGGGAGGTTTGGGGTTTTGTTAAATTTGGTGATTGAAGCTTAAGGTGAAATGGCATCGAGTTTATCTCTTTTTACAAACCAGAGGTTTGTGAACACGGCAACGAAGTGGAAGCTTTGCAGAACTGGTTCAATACCTTTATATATTTGGTGTAGACGAGAATGATTAAAGCAAGCCAATTATGGTGCTAGGTTCGGTGAATGTTGCTAAATATAATTATAGAGGTGGTGTTTTGTCAAATTGGATATTGAAACATCAATATAATTATAAAACTTTTACGGATTATTTGACTTCTGAAATTAAAATGAAAAGCATATGGGAGGTAAAATGAAAATGGCGGGCTTTATATTCTTAGTTCTTTTTCTTGTGTACTACTTTGAAATATGGATTTTTTTTAGGACCAAAATTGAAATGGAGGATATTGAATATATTACTACGAAACATTATATGCAAGGTGAAACCGAATACGTCTATGGCGTTAAAAATATTTGGATATCAAGACCGAGTCAATATGAAAAATTGTTAACTGAATTTGCTAAGGAAACGTTGGATACAGCAATGTCCTACAAACCAAGTATAACTTTTATAGCACTGAATCGTAAGACAAGAAAGTATCTTTTAAGTGAATCTTTTACTATGCTTAATAGGCTTGAATTGGATGAGGATTTTATGGATGAACAGATACTTTTCGCTTATCAGAGCCCGGTAGATAGTTCCAAGGTGAAATTAAGTTGGTTTAATTCAAGTTTAATTCATAAAAATCAGACTATTGAAGAGTCTATATTAGAAATGGCTTCTCCTACGCAATAAGAAGTATTTTTTTCCTCTCAGAGTATTCTAAGACCTTAAATTGTCCATAAATAGACTGTTCTCGTCTTCGCTCGAACTGACAATTCCCGCTCCGTGAGGTCTTTTTGACCTCGTGGTTATGTCATTCGGTCTTCAGACCGCTCAAATGTTCGCTGGTAAATGGTCTAACAAAAAAATAGATTTTTACCATTCATTAATGTCTAAGTGGTATCCCTTCTTTAAAGGGTCAATTATTGGGTTTGAAGGTAATTCAATATCAATCAAGCCAGTCTTACCCACATAATTTAATGCACTGCTATGCAAATATTCAGAAGCTTTAGCTACAATTTCTGCCCTAACTGGATTCATATGAATATAGCGGAACGCCGCCCGATTTTTTTTGACCACATAAAAGGTTCAGAAAAGACCTCTTCAGCATGATTGTTGAGTTGCCAGAATTGATATTTTGTATTTCTTTGATGGTTATTGGCTGCAAATTCGAATCTTTTAAGCATCCAATCTGACCTAGATTCTGGACCATCCATCACTCGCTTTAAAATCATTTGGGCAGTATATTTTTTAAAATCTCGTACTAGGTTTGATAATTCCTTCTTTTCAGATTGCATCATAATATGAATGTGATTGCTCATTATTACGAAAGCATAAATATTCATTCCTTTTGCCTTTTGGCAATATTTAAGACTGTCTATGATAATGTCTCTATAATCTTTTCGCGTAAAAACATCAATCCATTCAACCACAGTAAACGTCAGAAAGTAAATTGCTCCTTGGTCTCTAATTACATATCCTTCTTTCATTGCTGTGGTTTTTGTTTCATCTAATTTAGCGTAATTAAATTTTAACCATCGGTCCGAAGACCGAAAGACATATCACTCAAGGTCGAAAAGAGCTTGCGTAGCAGAGTAATTAGCCTTTGGCCGATATCTGAGTACTAGTTCAAACGAGAGGTTTGCAATCACTTCTCCAGGGCTACATTTATCCTCCTTTGGAGGAAGCTTCGGAGTGCAAGGTTTTGGCTAAGCAGAATTAGATGTTTTAGTTTTATTGCGAGGTTTCGTGCCGGGCTGCCGCCATTGATAATGCTCAACCTGACAAAAGTAGCGTCAGCCTGAGAGGAGCGGCTGGCAAACCAGTCGAAGGCAAACGTGCATATGGCACAAAGGCAAATGGGATTGTGAAAAGAATCTTAATAACTAATCATAAAAACCTTGACCACCTTAAATAAAACATTAAGCTGTTAATTTTGCCATTTTTAGGTTCAAAATTTTGGTTCTGGCTCTGAACACTTAGGTAATTATTTTTTATCCTTAATACTTACTGTTGAGCCTGAACAACATTCATTAAATATGGTAAGAGCTTTAAGTGTTTTGTGGCTTTTGTCATCGGCTATGTCAATTAAAGACATTAAAGGGCTGCGTAAAGGAAAAGTTTCATTATCAGTATAAGCTGACACAAATACCTTCTCAAATAATTTGTTTGCTATTGGAGCTTTATCAATAATACTTAGGATTTTACCATATACTGGTGGGGAATACAAATCGTAGAGTTCAGATGTTAGTTTACTACTGTTTTTTTTCTTCTCTACTGTTTTATTCTCTTTCATAATTATTTTTAGATTAGTATTCAAAGTAATATACATAATATTTTACATTACGCAATACTTAAAGAGCTGTTTAAGAATACATTAATCGCATTTGCCGTTTCAATTGGGTGACTCATATGGGGGCAATGTCCATGTGCTTCTAAAACGTGTAGTGTATTATTAGAGGTCTTTGCATTGATATATTGTCCGACAGATAAAGGAGCTAACATGTCGTCAGAACATTGTATAGTTAGGCTTTCTACTTGTATTAAAGGGAGGTCTTTTCTATTATCAGACATAAAAGTCACTCTTGCAAATTGCTTAGCTATGACAGGATCAATTGAGCAAAAGCTATTTGTCAATTCAGTGGTAAGTTCGTTCCCATTTTCCGAGTTTATTATGTCGGGAGCAATTGATTTAGCCCATGAAATATAATCCTCTTCCATTACCTCCAATAATGAGTCTATTGTTTCTCGATCAAAACCGCCTATATAATCTCCTGAACTAATATAACATGGTGATGGTCCAATAAAAATGAGTTTTTCAAAAATATCTGGCCTTTTTATTGAGGCCAAAGCCCCAATAATACAGCTTACTGAATGGCCTATAAATATTGCATTTTTTAAATCTAATGAATCTGATATCTCAATGATATCATTTGCGTAGCCATCTAGTGAGGAGTATCTTTTTGGTTCGTAAGATAATAAATCAGATTTTCCTGCTCCCACAAAATCAAGCAAAACAAGTTTGTAATTTTTAGTGAAATATTTTGTCATATGATTCCACGCATTCTGATCACATCCAAAACCATGGGAAAATAATAACACTTTTTTCCCCTCGCCTATGATATTTACATTGTTTCTTTTTAAGACACTCATAATTCACTCTTAATTTTTTTGAATTCTAAAAATACAAAACCTGTTTTTTCCCTTCTCAGATTCTCCGGTAGGGACTCTGCAATATTGACGTTTTATATTAACTACAAGATACGGCAAAACCTCATCAAAAAAGAAAACTCAAAAGAAAGGAAATCTTATATTTATTATTCGGTCATTTTAGCTTTTATAAGCTGTAGGAAGATGCTCGCTTGTGCAGAATTTTGCCTGTCTTAGAATAAGCTGCGGAAGGGAAAAGCAATTCTTCTCTTGTGAAAACACTAGTTGATTTTCAACATGCCCAACGCCGAATTGGGACAACAAATCGTGAAGAATCTGTATAAGGAATCACTGGGTTTAAACATTGATTATCGAAATAATAATCTATATGACCAATCCGTATTAAGTTTTCTACACAAACTCCTTTTCCTCTTTCACAAACTTTATGAGCACTTTCAAAACGTTTCATAAATGGGCCACGTGCGGCATGCCTTCCAAAAGTGGCTCTGCATAAACCTGTTACCGCTGGGATGTTGAGGGTGCAAGTCATGTTTTTTCTAACTAACAAGGCCTCATACTTAGGAATAATTTCTGTAATAAGTGCCAGTTCCGATGAATCCAAAGCAGCCACCATTGCATTATAATTTTTCAGATGCGGCTCTACATCGCTCACAAAGTTTAGCAAAATGATTTCTCTGGAGCCATCAGAATTTCTGAGGCTAGCGAATTCACCGTCAATAGAAAGAGGCAAACTCGAAAGAGCTAAAAGACTATCTGAATCACTTATGAAAGCTTTATTCTCAAAGTTATTTAAAAAGGCAATTAGCTTAGGCTCGTCTAAATCAGATTTCGGAGAAATGCACGAATTAACTATGGCAAAAAGGAATAAGATGAAGGTTGTAGATTTCATAAAACTATTTCTAAATGACCCATATGAATTTACCAAAATAAAAGGAATTAGGCATAATTTAGTAGGGTTCTGAATCAGAAATCAACTTACAGATAGCATTTTAGAGTCATAGTTCTTGACTACCTATATTGATAGAATATACCCCATAAAATTATTTTCTTAATTTCGACTAGGATAAGTTCCTTCCAAAGCAATAATATAAGTTACGGCTTGAAAAGGAGAACGCTTTGAAACGCTTTGGCCACCTCCTGTATTATTTATATGAAGTCCCTGAATTCTCTTGCTTCCTGTAGGTGGGGTATTGGTAAATTGCTGAGAGACCACCCTGCTGCTATCTGCTATATAGCTGTTATTGGTATAAAATATATCGCCTTCGGTGTCAGATACATTGATATGGCCACTATGGCTATGTGGTGGTAAATTATTTGTTGTAAGCGTAAAGTCTGTTGACCCACCTTTTTCACCTAAACGAACAGAAGGAAGACCTGGGCCATTTCCAGGATGCACAGCAGATCTACCTCTTAAATCTGGCAGTCCAAAAGTGGTTCGACCATCACCACCGTAGGTTGTACCCAGCAAGGAAAAAAGAGCATCGTAACTGCTAACAGGCAAGAGTTGTCCATTACACAAAGCCCAGCCCCTAGGAGCAAAGTTTCCACCAAACATTTTTATTTCTCCAATAAATTGATTTTGCCCAAATGTGGCTGCTGAGATGAAGAAAGCGATAATTGTAAATGTTTTTTGATATCTCATGGTAATTCAATTAATAGTTTTCCTCTAGCAGCGTCTCGCTGTTTATCTGCCGCAAGGAGCACAGGCAAGCGATAAGGAGGCTACTGTTGTGATATTTTATCACTTACAAGATAAACCAAAACTTTGTCAAATACAAAAGAGGTTACTCAAATGAGGAGGAGCCTTTATCCGCTTGTTAAAATGTTGATCATCGAAATAAAGTACAATCCTTCCTTGTAGAAAAGGACAGAAAGTAGTGTTGAAAAAGCTTTATGATATCACCCAAATTGAAGTAGAATACTCCTATCTTCTTTGTGCGAGAGCTATAATTTATTAGCATACGATGGAGAGAAAGGACCAGTTATGTTCCAATCAATAGCAATTGAAATCAAATGTTTCCAAGTTTTTCATCCAATCTTTCTATTGTTCTTTTTGCAGCAGCCAATCGTACCGCTTTATTATTCTCTACCAATTTTGTGGTGGCCCACTGATCTAATTTATGATGCAGCGGTACCAGCAATGTAGCTATGCAAACCAAAGCCAGAAGCATGTATAATGGTGAGTGATGTGTTAGCCTTCCTAAAAAAGTATGCAATACCAAATTGAGAAATTCAAACACCATTAACATCGCAATTCCACTTAATAAGCGAATGACCCTGGTATTTGTAATAAAACTTCGGCTGAGTATTAAAAATGTAATAATAAAGCAAATGATACCAAAGGCAATTAAAGCGAATTGTATGGTTTTTTTATTGAGTGCAGCGTTGATATATTTTTGCTCGATGTCTGCATTTTCTTTTTCTTTTTCTCCCAATAATAAGCTTTGCAGTTGCCCTGATTTTTGTAGGCTAAATAAACTATCTGTGGCGGCTTTTGCTGTTTGCAGATAAAGAAGAGAAATCTTGGGGTCTTCATTTTGATACATTTTGGATAGCAGTGTGGCAGAAGTATTGATCTGAGCATAATTTTTTAAAGGAGTGGCATACTTTAATGTAAGTTGACTGTACTTAATGGTGGAATCTCTATTGCCAATGACATGATAGAATTTTGCCATCTTGTCGTAGGTAGTGGAAAAACCCGTTGTATCGGAGTATATTATACAATTCTTTTCAGCTTCTCGGTAATATCCAATGGCTAATTCATTTTTGCCTTTTTTTAATTGTAAATCTCCCAATCCCGTAAGGGTTTTACAGTAGGCTAATTTTACGGTGTCAACGTTAAAGAGTTCATAGCTGATTTGGTAATAGTGTAGTGCAGAATCCAATTTATTAAGATTGTAATATATATTGCCAGCGGCTGCATGTGCAGTGGCCGCCATATGAATGTTCTCCGGAGAATTATGCTTTATGGCTCTTTGTAAATATGATAATGCATTTTGCATATCACCCATTTTATCGTACACCAGTCCAATAATGAAGTATCCTCGTGACATACCCGCGGTATCATTTGTTTCTTCTCTTATACGCAGTGATGAAAAGGCATAATGCAATGCCGTTGAATAATCTCCATATACTCTATATTGGCCCCCTAATTGCTCCATTGCATTTGCTTGACCGGTTTTGTAATTTATCTTTTGAGCCAAGGATAAACTCTTATTGGCATAATCAATCCTTTTCTTAAAGGAAGGCTCAAAGCGACTCAGCTGAATAATCAGGTTCACTTTGGTTGTATCCACAGTAGTCTTGCTCAAAATAGCTTGTAAACTGTCCCTTGCTGGTATTTGTGCCAAAGTTTTTGTGACGATCAAAAACAGCAAAAGGAACCAGATTTTATTTCTCATTTTTATGATAGTATTAGCATGCTCGCCT
>NZ_JBSRVI010000041.1:0-10166 GCF_055134445.1 Arcticibacterium sp. | reverse complement strand
CATTTATGGCCATGGCCATTTGGCTTTTACCGGTTTTATTAACCATCACATTGCTTATGCTGAGTTCATAAGTGGTCGTATCGCTTTGACCGAATACTGAAAATTGAAAAGATAAAAAAGAACTGATAAGTAATAATAATATTCGCATAAGAGATAATTTGTGTCTAACAACCGAATTAAAAGGCTAATAAATTGTTCCAATTCAACCTTCAAATACAAAACTACAGCAGTTCTATTAGATACGGCTTACAAAAAAGGTTCTTAGATTTACAAAATTCCAGTGATTTATCGCCTCATTACCAACCCTTTAATCTTTCATCTTTCAAAAAAGTATGGCTCTTTAAGTCCTATCTCTCTTTTTTCCCGTAATTGACCTTGATTATAAACCAAAACTCATTGGCTCACGCTTGAAACTTAAAGCTTCCAATACCGCTTTACTCGTTTTCTCCCTGACGGCCCAGGCCGAAGCAGAGCGGAAACCCATATTTGGAAAAGCTAAGAACTTCGCATCCCTTGGTTTATACCATCAGCTTATTCATAAGACGCAAAGGCTTGCCAAAGAAAGTGGTCTCGATGTTTTTTGGTTTGATGAAAAAAATCAGATTGGTGAAACCTTCGGTGAAAAGTATACCAACTCTTTTCAGCACATTTTCAATCAAGGTTATCACAAAGTCATCTCCATAGGAAACGACACTCCTGACCTAAACGCTGAGATTTTAACGGAAGCCATTCAACAACTCAAGCATCAAGATTTAATTTTAGGACCTTCAAGAGATGGCGGTGTTTATCTTATTGGTATCAGCCAAGAAGCATTCGTTTTTGAAAAATTCAAAAATCTCTCTTGGGCACAAACAAACCTTTTTGATGACTTATTGGGCTATGCTAGTTCTGGAAACATTGCATGTCATGCCCTTGGATGCTTATTAGATTTAGATCATAAAACTGACCTATACACACTCACGCGGCATACCTCTTTAACCGAATTAGTAAGATACATACTTAAATATCTTACCACCGTCACTTTCTCGCGACCGCACAACTTTCAACACACCTTCGCTATACCCACACTTCAGGGTTTTCAATTGAGAGGTCCTCCTCGCCTGTTTACTAAATAATATCCTTTAGGAAGTACATGAATTCCATGTTTCTTCATTTTACCATTTAGTAAATTATAAATCGAATATGAGAATATTTTTATTAGCTGTTCTGCAGCTATGTTTGACCGTTTCTTATGGTCAAATGTCAACCTATAAATCAAAGGTGACCAATAGGCAAAACGAACCCATCCCCTTCGCTACGGTTAGTATTGAAAACTCGCAAATAATAAGCTCCACAGATGTCAACGGTGTTTTTTCCATTCCATTTAACAGTCCAAATTTTGTTTTAAACATAAGTTCTATTGGTTTTGAAAAACTTACTTTAAGTATTAAAGACGGCAACATTCCTAATATGATAAGAATGGAATCTAGCTCTGAAGAACTAGAAGAAATCGTGGTCACCGCACTAGGTATAGAAAGAGAAAGGCAGTCTTTGGCCTCTTCTATTACGACCGTGAGTGCCAAAGAATTAACAGCTGTTCCACTCACCAATTTGGTGAATAGTCTTGCAGGGCAAGTGGCCGGCGTGCAAATCACCAACGGCTCTTCTGGTGCGGGTTCGTCCTCTAAAATTACCATACGGGGCGAAAACTCCTTAAGCGGCACCAATCAACCACTATTTGTGGTAGATGGTGTACCTATCAGTAACGACCAAATAACAAGCAGCTTAACGAATGATGGCAGACTACAGGAAATAGATTATGGAAACGGAGGGTCAGATTTTAGTGCAGACGACATCGCCTCTATATCCGTTCTAAAAGGAGCAGGTTCTGCAGCCCTTTATGGAGCAAGAGCAGCTAACGGCGTTATTTTGATAAGCACGAAAAGAGGAAACGACAATAAAGGATTGGGCATAAGCCTAAGCAGCTCCGTAACGGTAGAAAACCTACTCACCCTTCCTGATTACCAAAATATATATGGCGGTGGTTCTAATGGGAAATATGCCTTCGAAAACGGCATAGGTGCAGGTGTAAATGATGGCGGCATCAGTAGCTACGGCCCTCTTTTAGACCAAGGTTTTATGGTCAAACAATTTGATAGCCCATCTGTAGATGTCAACGGAAATCCTGTACGTGGTGGAGACGTTATCTCTAGAACTTTCCCTGATGGCTCTTTTACGGAAATCACACCCACGCCATGGATTTCAAGACCAAACAACGTCAAAGACTTTTTTGAAACAGGTGTTACCTCTCAAAACAACATAGCCATTAGCTCATCTGGAAAAAACGGAAGCAGCAGAATTTCCTATAGTAACCTGAGAAACAAAGGTATTTTACCAAATACAGACTTAAAAAGAGATGGCCTTTCTATCAGTTTAGACCAAGCCGTGGGAAAAAAGTTGAGTGTTAATGCCTACATGAACTATATCAACACCAGAAGCAAAAACAGGCCAAACTTAGGATATGGTTATGAAAACGTACTTTACGGATTTAACTGGACAGGACGTCAAACAGATTTAGCCGCTTTGAGAAACTACTGGCAGGCTGGTCAAGAAGGCATTCAGCACTATGATTTTAATTATCTATGGCTCACAAACCCATATTTGACCTTGTATGAAAACACCAATGGTTTTGACAAAAACAGAATTTTAGGAAATGTGTCTGCCAATTATGAAATCACAGACAAACTCAATCTGAGCGTAAGAAACGGTTTAGATACTTATGACGACAAGCGAACCATCAGAAGAGCCGTGAGTACCAATAGTAACCCTTTTGGAACTTACAGAGAAGACCTCGTCACATTTACAGAGCTAAATACAGATGTGCTTCTTTCCTACAAAGACCGAATAAACGAAGATTTCAAATACACCATTTCTACTGGTGCCAATAGATTTGACCAGAAAATAGGCTACCAATATTCAGAAGCTTCTCAACTGGCCATTCCAGGTATTTATACCTTGACCAACTCCAGAACGCCACTAAAAGGGGAGAGTTTGAAGTTTGAAAAGAGAATTAACAGTGTGTATGCTACTGGCAATGTGACGTATAGAAATTCGCTTTACCTAGACTTGACCTACAGAAACGACTGGTCAAGTACTTTACCTTCCAATAATAATTCTTTTGGGTACTATTCCGCTGGACTAAGCTATGTCATTTCTAACATGTTTAACCTGCCAGAAAACATCTCCTTTCTTAACTTGAGGTTGAGTTCTGCCAGTGTCGGAAACGACACAAACCCTTACCAAAACACGCAGAACTACCTTTTCAACCAGAATTATGGTTCACAGTTTAGAGTAACAAACGAGAACGTCCTGAAAAACGCCAACCTTAAACCAGAAAGATTGAATGCCTCAGAAATAGGCTTAGAGCTATGGATGTTTAAAAACAAAATCCAACTGGATGTGGCAGGGTATCAAAACATAAGTATCAATCAAATTATCTCTCGTCCTATCTCTAATGCTACTGGATTTGCCAATTTTAATGTCAACGGTGGAGCAGTAAGAACCAGAGGTTTTGAAGCCATGTTAAGTGCCGAAATCTTAAACAATGGCGGTTTTAAATGGAATTCTTCTGTGAACTATTCCACCTACAGGAGTAATGTAACCAGATTACCAGAAGGTGTAGACCAGTTTGTAACGGGTGTTGCCAATGTTTTTGGTGGATCAGGAGGCTCAAATACCGTTTTCTACATTGCTAAAGAAGGCGGAAGAGTTGGCGATATGTACGGCAGCGGTTTTGTAGAGATTGACGGTAAAACACTTTTTGGTGCTAACGGTCTTCCTGTGCAAGACGGTAAATTGAGGCTGCTCGGTAATTATAACCCAAATTTTGCCATGGGCTTTAACAACAGTTTCAAATACAAATACCTAGAGCTAAAAGTACTGGTAGATTGGAGACAAGGTGGCACCATAGTTTCCAGAACCAAAGCACTGGGAAGCACTTCAGGTGTATTGGCAGAAACGTTGGTAGGCAGAGAAGGTGGTGTAGTGGGCAATGGCCTTATGAACATAGGAACAGCGGATGCTCCTAACTATGTGACCAATACCACCAAGGTACCGGCCAGTGCCTTTTATAATAACTTCTTTGACCGAGGAAACGAGGCCAGTGCTCTATACGACGCCTCTTATGTAAAAGTGAGACAAGTGGGTTTATATTTTAACCTGCCAGCTAAAGCCGTCACTGCCATTGGTTTGCAAAATCTGAAAGTAGGTCTAATAGGAAGTAATCTTTTCTTATTCACCGAGAACCCGCATTTTGACCCAGAGTTAAATGCCCTTCAGGAAACCAACATCATTGCCGGTGTGGAAGATTTCTCTTACCCATCTACCAGAAGTTACGGTCTAAGTTTAAAAACCCATTTTTAAGAATATGAAGAATATACTCCTAACAATATTTGCTCTGGCCATCTCATCACTGAGTTGTACAGACGGGTTTGAGGCACTCAATCAAAACCCCAACGCTCCACAAAATGTGGGTCCTCAGTTTTTACTGACCAATGTCCTTTCTATATCCTCTGACAAAAACGCTTATGAACAAGGCTTTAGACTATCAAACTATTTGTCGCACTTTGCTGCCAGTGTAGAATTTGAAAGAATTGACCGCTACGAAATGGGATCAAACAGTGGATACTGGAATTCCACCTATAAACTCCTTTCAGACATCCGCTCCATGCAAGAACTGGCTGGCGACAATAAAGCTTATTTGGCAGTGGGGAACATCATGAAGTGTTACCTTTTCTCTCAGCTGACAGATATGTGGGGCGATATACCATATACCGATGCGGTGGGTGCTTTAGATGGTAATTACACCCCTGTTTACGACAGTCAAGAAAGTATTTATATGGATCCAAAAACAGGCATTTTGGCTGTTTTGAAGGAATCTGCAGTTATTTTGGAGACTACAGGTGACAAAATCCAAGGCGACATCATGTTTAATGGAAACTTACAGAAATGGATTCGTTTTGCTAATTCGCTTCGTTTTAGATATTTATTAAGAGCCAGTAACAGACTATCCGACTTCTCCGAAATGCAAGCTCTTGCCAATTCAGGAAAATTGATGCAGTCAAATGCTGATAATGCCGTAATAGCCTATTTAAGCTCCGCTCCAAATCAATTCCCTATGGCTTCTGCGAGTCTTGGACTCTACCAAGAACACAGAATGACCCAAACGGTGGATTCTGTCTTAACACTGTGGAATGACCCTCGTGTGATTGTTTTATACAAACCTTCACAGTTGAGTGTAAATAGTGGTTCACCAGCTTACAGAGGCCTTCAAAATGGTCTAAGCCGTGAAACTATAGGTACTAAAGGCATCAACCTCAACGACGTTTCATTATTCGGTTCCATTTTCAGAGATATTCCAAATGGTGTTGACGCTCAGTTTATGCAATATGCCGAACTGCAATTTGCTTTAGCAGAAGCTGCCCAAAAAGGTTATATCTCTGGCGATGTAGCAACCTATTACCAAAACGGCATCAAAGCGAGTTTTGACTATTATAAAGTGGTTCTACCTGCAGCTTACTTAAGTGCAGACGCCATTGCCCTAAACGGCACCAATGATTTGACAAAAATCTTAACCCAAAAATGGATGAGCTTGATAAACGTAGGTCATGAGGCATGGTTTAACATCAGAAGAACAGGCATTCCCATGCTAACCGCTGGACCAGATAACTTAAACGACGGCAAATATCCAGTGCGATATTTATACCCTGAATCTGAACAAGCCACTAATAATGCCAATTACAGAACCGCCGCCGACAAGATGGGTGGTGACAATATCAACAGCAAAGGTTGGTGGGAAAAACAGTAAAAATCAATAACAATAATTTCAAGAAATCATGACTTCCTTATAAAGCCCTGTACTGTTTGAGCACGTAAAAAGTTCTTCATGATAAATGCTATTTTACAATTACCAAGTCATAGCACTTTTTATGTGCGAGTTTACAGAAGGTCGGCCGCTGTAGTTTTTTTTGGAGGAACGCCTCCCCTGTTCGTTTTTTACTCACGGTGCCACGCTTGGCAAAAATGAACTCTCTGACCTGTCTGCCGATTTATCCGCCGTAAGGAGGAAAGGCCGCTGAAACCGTTAAAAATTAAATCATAAGACCAATTTTAAACTTGTTTCAAACCTTATTAAAACGCCAGCAAAAAAATATCCCATATTTGTAAAACCAACACCCCCTTTTTTAATGACCATTTGGAAAATAAACTTATGTATTGGTCTTCTTTTTACAGTACTTATAGGCTGTAATCAGAAGCCAAAAGAAGATAAAGAATACCTTAAAAAGGCTTCATGGGAAGAAATTTCAAAAGAAGCAGACGGTACCACCGTAAACTTTATGATGTGGCAAGGCAGCAACACCATTAATAATTACATGAATAACTATGTGATACCTGAGGTCAAAAAACAATTCAACATTGACCTTAAAATCAGTAGTGGACAAGGCCCTGAAATAGTACAGTTGGTGATGAGCGAAAGAGACGCTTCCATTGACCAAGGGCAAGTTGACATGGTCTGGATAAACGGTGAAACTTTCTTTCAGCTTAGACAGGTAAAAGGGCTTTGGGGACCGTTTGTGGAACAACTACCAAATGCCAAAATGGTGAACTTTAATGACCCCTACATTGGTATGGACTTTCAGCAGCCCGTAGGCTACATGGAAGCTCCGTGGACGGTCAGCCAGTTTGCCATGATTTATGATAGCACAAGATTAAAAACACCTCCTCCTGCCAATTTAGATCAGCTAGCCGCTTACGTAAAAGCCAATCCAGGTACTTTTACCATTTCAAACGACTTTACGGGCATGACCTTGCTCAAAAGTTTCATGGCAGAGCTGGGAGGTGGAAGTAAAGTTTTGGATGGGGAATTTGACGAAAAGAAGTATACGACCCTTTCGAAAAAGCTTTGGGACTACATCAATGCCAACAAAAAGTACTTTTGGAAAAAAGGGAAAACCTTTCCGAACGAGCAGTCTAAAATGAATCAGCTATATGCTATTGGGGAGTTAAACATACTTTATGGTTTCGGTGAGGGTGGCATAGAAAACAAAGTCAACAGTGGGCTTTACCCAAAATCAACGGTGGGTTATCCATGGAAAAACGGAACAGTTAAAAACGCCAATTACTTAGGTATTTTGCATAATGCTCCGCAAAAAGCAGGTGCCATGCAAGTTATCAACTTCTTGATGTCGCCAGAGGCACAACTCAAAAAAGCCAGTAAAGACGGAATGGACTCTAATACTATTTTGGAGCTCGAGCGATTAACACCCGAATTTCAAACCAAATTTAAGGAAGCCATGCAAAGAGAATATGGCCCTACCATGAACGACCTAAAAGACCACGCCATGGCAGAGCCAGCAGCACAATACATGATTAAGCTTTTTGAAGACTTTAGAACAGAGGTGATTGAAAAATAAACGCTTTAATATCGGCATCTTGTTCTTTGCGGTATTTGTGATACTGCCATTTCTATCTGCCTTTTTGTATGCTTTATTATATAGTTTTGGCATCATAGGGGTGGTTAATAATGGCTTTACGCTAAAATTCTGGCAGTCGGTGCTGGGCTCTGGCGAGTTTTTTCGCTCTTTTCTTTATAGTGCCAGCATAGCCGCGGTATCCACCTTCCTTTCTACTTCGGGAGCCCTATGGATTACCCTCAAATTCCGAAAGGAATTAGAAAAAGGCATCTTCTCCTTTTTGATTTATTTGCCTCTGGCGGTGCCTGGAATTGTGACGGGTTTCTTCACTTTTCAGCTGCTTTCTAAAGGTGGTTTTTTCTCTAGAATAGCCTATATGCTGGGCATTATATCAGAAGCCAATCAGTTTCCAGAAATGGTAAACGACACTTATGCCATAGGCATGGTACTCTCATTTATTACCCTTGCCCTCCCCTTCTTTCTCTTACTGTTTTTAAACATTTATAAAAACGAAAGGGTGGAAGAGCTTTCTATTTTGGCTCAGTCTTTAGGAGCGAGTAAACGACAAATTACCAACAAGATTTTCCTGCCGCTACTCTTAAGAAAAAGCTGGATATTGATAGTCTTAAACTTTATAGCCACGCTTGGAGCTTATGAAGTACCCATTATCCTTGGACGGCAGTCTCCAGAAATGCTCTCTATTTTGATACTTAGAGAGATTAGACAGTACGACCTCACAAAGATGTCGGAAGGTTATGTGGTGGCCGTGATTTATACATTGATGGTGACCGCCTGTGTGGTTTTCTTATTCTTATCAAGAAAAAAAAACTTGCATGAAACGTAGCATAAAATCCATATTGCTGGCCATAGCGGGAGTGCTCATCATCTTCCCCTTCGTGTATTTGGTGATGCTTTCGTTGGCTTCCGAATGGCAATACCCCAACATCTTACCAGGGTATTTGGGTTTAAAAAACTGGGAAACTATTTTAGGTTCCGAAATGGGACTCCTGACCAGCTTTTTCGAGTCGGTTCTTATCTCTCTTTCTGTGGCTTTTGTCTCTACTCTATGTGGTTTTTGGGGCAGCAGAGCCGTTTATAATCACCCCAATAATAAACTTTTAACGCTCCTCACCTATTTTCCTTACATATTAGCCCCAGTGGTTTTTGCCGCTTGTTTTAGCTATTTCTTTATCAAAATGGGTTTGTTTGGAAATGCCTTTGGCGTGGTGGCAGCACAGTTTCTTATTACCTATCCGTTTTCATTGATATTCTTTAGTAGTTTTTGGAACAAAAAAATCAAAAGTTATGAAGAACTGGTGACGACCTTGGGGGGAAATTCCTTCCAAACGTATGTGATGGTTTTACTGCCCTTGGCAAAAGGATTACTCTTAATATGCTTCTTTCAAACCTTCCTTATTTCCTGGTTTGAATATGGACTGACTTCGGTGATAGGACTAGGCAAAGTGCAAACCCTGACCATTAAAGTATTCATGTACATCAAAGAAGCCAATTACTATTATGGTGCTTTAAGCTGCTGTTTGCTGATATTTCCGCCGGTATTACTGCTCTATTTCAATAAAAAATACGTTTTCAAAAGCCTATTATAATGTTTTTAAAAGTCAAAGACTTACATAAGAGTTTTAATCATGAAGCGGTGGTGAGCTCGCTTAATTTTGAGCTAAACGCTCATAAAACCCTAAGCATTTTGGGTAAATCTGGTTGCGGTAAAACCACCATGCTGAAAACCATTAGTGGGCTTTTAGCACCAGACCAAGGCGAGATAATGCTAAATGGTGAAATTATCAATGACGTCATTCCGGAAAGAAGAAATGTTGTATATCTATATCAAGAGGATTTACTTTTCCCACACTTGACGGCCTTTGAAAACATAGCATTTGGACTCAGATTAAGAAAAACACCGGAAACCGTAGTACAAGAAAAAGTCATGAAGATGGTAGCGAGTTTGGAGCTAAATGGACAAGAAAACAAGATGCCAAACCAGTTATCTGGCGGACAAAGACAAAGGGTTTCTTTTGGCAGAGCCATCATCACAAATCCTTCGTTACTGCTACTAGACGAACCTTTCGGGAGTTTGGACACGGTGACGAGAGAAAGAATGCAAAAGCTTTTCAAAGCCTTAACAGCCGAGTTTGGCATTACTTCCATTTTTGTAACCCACGACCTAAAAGAGGCCGTACTCATGGGAGATAGCATTGGTTTTATGCAAAAAGGAAACCTAAAAGTATACGCCAACAAAAAGGATTTCATCAACGACCCAAGCACCGGCGTCCAAAATGAAATTGATTTTTGGGGCAGCTTGAAGTAAATTTAAACATCGGAACGAAGTTTTAAGCTTATAGAGAAGGAAAAACTGTTTGTCATGATTTCGGCTTCGAAGGCCAAAATCCCGCCAAACAAATTACAACGTTATGGACATGACTTCCTATTAATATTTCGCTCAGAAGGAGCTGCTGATTACTATTTATGAATGAACCAGAATTATATAAAATAAAAATACCTTATAAAGCTATGTACAGTCTGAGCACTTGAAAAATTCAATGACTAATAGCTATTTAAATAGCACTAAAACTAGAGGAATTTTGAATGTGTAAGTTTACATAGCATAGTTTTTGGACGATCGGCCGCTGCCGTTCGATTTTTAGAACGGTGCCACGACTGGCAAAAAATGAAGTCCCCACCCTGTCTGCCGATTTA
>NZ_JBSRVI010000040.1:0-55370 GCF_055134445.1 Arcticibacterium sp. | reverse complement strand
TCTGAAAAATCTTTTAAAATTTTACTCGCTGCCACGCAAAATGGAAACCTTAAGAAAAAGCTTAGCAGCTTAATAACGGAGGTTGAAGCACTTAATACCATTGCTTTGCCCGAGTCATACCATTCGTCCCAAAAGATTACGGAATTAAGAGCGTTTATTAGTGAGGTAAAATTGGCTAGTTCAAATGTTCTTTCTCGCTTTCTGTGGAATACATTCTCCAAAAACAAACAAGTGGCTTTTGGTTATTTAGAAGAATTTAATTTTGAGCCCAATCCAAGAAATTTCGGAGTCCTCCTTCAAAACCTAGATGAACTTATTCGCATCAATGAAATTGGGAAAGAAATAAACCTTGAAAGAGAATGTTTTGATGCGGTAGAATTAAAGCAGGAACTAGCATTTCAGCAGAGCTGTCATACTTTCCTAGAACAATTAAAATCCAAAGCCAAGAGAGATATCAAGCTCACGGATAAAAAAAGTCTAGAATCTGAAATGTCCAATTGGAGAAATCTAATTAAGGGTATTGAAACCAATAAGTCTATTTGGCAGAAATATCTTTCCTTAGAACAGATAGAAGACATTATACCTGCTAATCATAAGAAAAATGAAACTTATCTAGATACACATTTTGACAACATTTGTGGAAGAGACAAGGTTTTTGCAGAATTATCTGCTATAGAGAAAAAGTGCTATTTACTCTGCAAAGATCATTTTAGAGAAGATTATAGCTTTCATTTCAGACAATGTCTCTATATACATTTCATTGAAGATTTGGAGCAAAAATCACCCATTCTTCGTAGTGTCAGCTCATTGCAAATGGAATTATGGGAGGAAGAGCTGCAAAGCCTAATTCTAAAAAAGCAAAAATATAGCAACGAGTACCTTCTCATTAAACTTAGAGAAAACACGTATAAAAACATTGAAAAAAATAGACTAGGCAACTACACTACCTACAGAGAACTTTATCACCAAACCACCAAAAAACGTCAAATATGGCCCGTGAGAAAGTTACTCTCTAATTTCAAAACCGAGCTTTTTGATTTGGTGCCATGCTGGATGGCTTCTCCTGAAACGGTGTCCGCTATATTTCCCTTATTTTCGAAAGAGCAGTTTGACTTAATCATTTTCGATGAAGCTTCTCAATGTTTTGCTGAAAAGGGGATTCCGGGAATGCTCAGGGGGAAACAAGTGGTGGTAGCAGGTGACAGCAAGCAGCTGCAACCTAACGACCTCTATAGAATAAAAATGGATGAAGAAACGGAAGATGACGCTCTCATGGAAGTAGAATCTTTATTGGACTTTTCAGCTCATTTCCTTCCGCAAACTATCCTTAGAGGACACTACAGAAGTAAGTCCTTAGATTTAATTGACTTTTCTAACAAACATTTCTATGACAGTAAACTCAAATTACTTCCCAATTTCTTAGAATTAAATGATGGTCATGCAGCTATTGACTTTATAAAAGTATCAGGCGTTTGGCAAAATAATCAGAATCTAATAGAAGCCAATAAAGTATTGGAATTGGTAGAAGGTATAAGAGAATACAGCCAAAAGAAGACCATTGGCGTGGTCACCTTCAACTTTCTTCAAGCGGATCTAATTCAGGATTTAACACAAAAAGTGAAAAATCTTACGGTCAAAAACATTGAAAACATACAAGGAGACGAATTTGACATTGTCATATTCTCCATTGGCTATGCCCCAAATCTAGACGGTAAGTTATTAATGAACTTTGGAAGTTTAAACCAGCAAGGTGGAGAAAACAGGTTGAATGTGGCCATTACCAGAGCCCGTGAGAAGATCAAAATAGTATGCAGTATTAATCCTGCAGAACTAAAAGTAGAAAATAGTGCTCATGAAGGCCCCAAACTGTTAAAAGCCTATCTGGAATATGCACAGCTAGTAGCTAATGGCTCTTTTAAGGCTAGCCTTCCAAGCTCTTCAAATGTTTCTTGGACAAGAATGCTTAAAAATGAAATCATAAATTCCAATAAGGATTTTGCGACTGAACTTCCATTTGCCGATCTAACCATGATTCAAGACGGCAAATATGAAAAACTCATTCTGACAGACGACGAGCAATTTTATGCTGCCGAATCTATCAAAGAATCTTTTGCCTACTTACCCATTATGCTGAAGCACAAAGGATGGTTTTTCCAAAAAATATGGAGCCGAAACTGGTGGGTTAGACCTTTACCTCAGCTTCATCTTTTGGAGGAAAAAGTAGAGAAGCCACAATACTGACAACTAAAATACCTACAATTACCAGTAAAGAATGTTGGTTACTAAAACCCCAATCTGTAAGCCAATGATGAATCAACATCTTCACGCCTATAAAGGTTAATAAAACCCCTAAGCCATATTTCAAATAGGAGAACATATCGATAATGTTAACTAAGAAAAAGAACATGGACCTAAGCCCCATAATGGCAAAAACGTTAGAAAAGAATACGATGTAAGGGTCTTTAGTGATTGAAAAAATAGCTGGTATAGAGTCCACTGCGAAGATAACATCCGTGAAAGCAATAACGATTATCACTACAAAAAGTGGTGTAAGAAAAATTCTATTCCCTTTATACTTATTTTTTATGAAGAATCTATCAGAAACAAACTTCTCGTAAACATTAAAATACTTAGAAGTCAATCTTACCGCAGGATGTTTTTTAGTATCAATTTCTTCTTCTTCGTCTTTTGTGAAGAGTATGTTTATACCAGTATAAACCAAAAACGCACCAAATATATAAAGTATCCATTCAAACTGCTGAATAAGAGCCGCTCCCAAGAATATAAAGACAAACCTCAATACAATGGAGCCTAAAATACCCCATACCAACACTTTCTTATAATACTTAGGGCGAACACCGAAGGAATTGAAAATTAAAATAAAAACAAAAATATTATCCACTGAAAGTGAATACTCTACCAAATAGCCAGTAATATATTCTAAGGCCATATTGTTCTGGAACTTCTGGGTAGCTACCTCATAAGAGAAGGAGGATAGATCCAAGTTTTGATAAAAATGACCCACTACACCTTCCAAGTTTTCGGGTGTACTAATATCATGAATAAGATATCCGTAGTGACGTAAGAAAAAATAAAATCCAACTGCCAAAGCTACCCAAACCGCACTCCAGCTAGCCGCTTCTTTAAACTTAACTGTGTGGGATTCTCCTTTAGAAAAAGCTCCTAAATCTAAAAGCATCACAAAAATCACAAAAACAGCAAAACCACCAAAAAACAATATTTCGTTAGATAACTCCATTCTTAAAAATTAAATTTTTACCCGGATTACGGCTGCAAAAATGCATCTTTATCTTCAAAAATATACTACTTTGGCATGAAATATGGGTTTGTCACTATAACTCAAAGAGACCTTCCAAAATGTATAATGATAAAAAAGTAATAGTGGTCATGCCTGCCTATAAAGCTGCACAAACCATAGAAAAAACTTTTAATGAAATACCTATGGACGTGGTGGATGAAGTTATTTTGGTAGATGATGCCAGTCCAGACGAAACCGTGGCTGTTGCCAAAAAACTGGGTATAACGCACGTTATAAGCCACGAAAAAAACAAAGGATACGGCGGCAATCAGAAGACTTGCTATAAAAAAGCTTTAGAACTTGGCGGTGAAATCATCATCATGGTACACCCTGATTATCAATACACTCCAAAACTAATCAAGGCCATGACGTCTATCATTGGCGAAGATTTATATCCCGTTGTTTTTGGTTCAAGAATCTTAGGAAAAGGAGCGTTAAACGGGGGAATGCCCGTATACAAATATATCGCTAATAGATTCCTTACTTTTACGCAGAACTTGTTCTTAGGGCAGAAACTCTCTGAATATCATACAGGATACAGAGCATATTCTGCCAAGGTTTTAAGAAGCATTGATTTTGAAAAGTGTGATGACGACTTCATTTTCGACAATGAAATCATTGCTCAGATTTTCTGGAAAGGCCACGAGATTGCAGAGGTCACCTGCCCTACCAAATACTTCGACGAAGCTTCATCTATAAACTTTGCAAGAAGCTCCAAGTACGGCTTAGGCGTTTTAGGCGTTTCTGTTCGTTACTTTTTAGCCAAACTGGGCTTACTTAAATGGCATATAGTAAACTAGGCAACTGCAGCTTCTTGTTTTAAATACCTTTTGGTCCACTCCATTGCTCCAAAAGCTGCGATAATAACAAACACAAAGTATAACAAAGAATATAACTTAACGTCTTTGATGTAATACATATAAGTAGCTATTACGTCAACCACTAGCCAAATCCACCAAGCTTCTACTTTCTTTTTAATCAGCATAAAAGTAGCTACAATGCTCATGACCGTTGTAAAAGAGTCCATATACGGAAAAGCACTAGGGATACTGAAAATTTGAGGTGCTATTTCATGAAGGTTACGAGAGAAAGTCCCCATCAGCAATGTACCAAAAACGCCCAAACCACTAAGAATAGAGAAATTTCTGACACTTAGTTTCGTAATTTTTAACTGATTAATGGCATTGGCCTCACTAGCCTTAGGAAACTTCCATTGCCAGAATCCTATTATGTTGGTCACAAAGAAAAACACCTGCAAAAACATATCTGGATATAGCTGAATTTGGAAGAACATAAAAAAAGCCAATACCACGTTTATTAGACCAATTATCCAGCTCCAAACATTCTCTCTGGCAGAAAGCCAAACAGCTATTCCGCCCGAAATGGTAGCGATAAGCTCAATAAGGCTCATGTTGTAACCTAAAACCGTAAAAAGCGTATTGTCAACATTAAAAAAATCTCCCATGGCTCAAAGATGCATTTCATTTTAATAAATCTTAGAATTTCCCGCTAAATAAAATAATTTAAAATAAATGATGCCCTTTTTGTATTTTCATTGAGAAATTAACTCTAAAACTCATGAAAACCTTACTCAAAACTTTAAAGTGGATTGTTATTACAATCATTGTTATTGCAGCAGCCGGCATTTCATATTTAAAATTTGGATTGCCAAACATAGATGTCCCCGATAAGTTAAGCGTTGAGATTACCCCAGAGCGGGTAGAACGTGGAAGATATCTAGCCAACCATGTTAATCTTTGCATGGATTGTCATTCAGAGAGAGATTTCTCCAAGTTTTCAGGCCCCATCACCCCTGGAACTTTTGCTGGAGGCGGTGAAGTCTTTGATGAAAAAATGGGGTTCCCTGGCACTTTTATTTCTCGAAATATCAGTCCACATGGCATTGGAGATTGGACAGATGGGGAAATATATCGGGCTATAACTTCGGGAGTAACAAAGTCAAACGACGTAATATTCCCGGTGATGCCTTGGCCAGCGTACAGCAAAATGGCTTCTGAAGATATTTATTCCATCATTGCATATTTAAGAAGTTTGAAACCTGTTAATGTAGAAAACAAGATATCCAGTGCAGTGTTTCCAGTTAGCCTCATAAAAAACACTTTCCCAAAACCAGCAGACCCTCAAACGATTCCTCCTAAGACTAATAGAATTTCATATGGGGCATATTTAACGAATGCCGCTGCCTGCGTGGAATGCCATAGCCAGAAAGATGACAAAGGGAATAACATCCCAGGAACCGAGTTTGGAGGAGGTATGCCTTTCCAGTTACCGAATATTGGAACTGTTTACTCTGCCAATCTTACACCCCACGCTACCACAGGTTTAAACATAGGAGAAGAAGCCTTTATTCAAAAATTCAAGGCCTACGCGGATAGTTCTTACGTACCTCATGATATTAAAAAAGGAGACCTCCAGACCGTAATGCCTTGGATAATGTATTCTGGTATGACAAAAGAAGACCTTGGTGCTATTTATACCTATTTACATTCATTAAAGCCGATTAACAATCAGGTCATTAAATTCAAGCCGGAGGAAATAGCTTTAAAATAAGCGAGAACCATCTTTGCAAAAATCCCGTTTGTTATTTTTAGCAAACGGGATTTTTAATTAATAAAAATGAAACTGAAATATATACTTATAGTACTTACAGGCATTCTTTCTTCATGTGCAGACCAAGCCAAACAAACGATTTCAAAAGCTATCAATGCTCATGGTGGTCAGGCTTATAAAAATGTGCATGTTAGCTTTGACTTCAGAGGAATGCATTATGATTTAGAAAATAATACTGGCCTTTTCACCTATCAGCGAATACAAAAGGATTCACTAAACAACGAAATCAGAGACATTCTCAGCAACGATGGCTTTAAAAGGCTGGTAAACAATACTGAAATTAGCCTTCCGGATTCTATAGCAGGTAAATATGAGCGTTCTGTGAACTCTGTGGCCTACTTCTTCTTTCTTCCATACGGATTAAATGACGAAGCGGTTAATATGGAATACCAAGGTCTTTTCAAAATCAAAGATCAAAACTACGCTCAAATTAAAGTATGGTTTAATGAAGACCATGGTGGAGAAGACCATCAAGATCTGTTTTTATATTGGATTAATACAGATAATAATCTTGTAGATTACCTCGCTTATTCATACGAAACCGATGGAGGAGGTGTCAGGTTTAGAGAAGCCATAAACCGTAGGAAAGTGGGAAACTTGTATTTCCAAGACTACAAGAACTACGGTTACGAAGACTTAAACATAAGTTTAGACCAACTTCCGATTGATTTTGAAAATGGTAGTCTACCTTTCCTTTCTAAAATTGAAAATGAAAGCATAACTTTAATACCCTAAACCAAATCAAACCAGATGAAATTAGTTACAACGCTAGGTCTTTCTCTACTGTTCTTCATGGCATCTTCTTTCCAGTCTAAACCCGTAAAAATTATATTTTTCGGCGACTCCATTACTCAAGCTGGTGTGAGAGAAGGCGGCTATATTACGCTAATGCAGCAAGACCTTAAAAGTAAAAACTTGACCGACAAATACGAACTGGAGGGAGCTGGAATTGGTGGCAACAAAATCTATGACCTATACCTTAGAATGGAAGATGACGTGCTGTCGAAAAACCCTGATGTGGTCGTACTCTTTGTTGGCGTAAACGATGTTTGGCATAAAGCAAGCCATGGTACAGGAACAGACGCCGATAAGTTTGAAAAGTTTTATCAAGCTGTCATTCAAAAGCTTCAAAAACAAAATATTAAAGTGCTACTATGTACCCCTGCGGCTATTGGAGAAAAAACAGACCATAGTAATCAGCAGGATGGAGACCTCAATGAATACTCGAAAATCATAAGAGAATTAGCAGAAAAGAACAACTGCCAAGTGATAGATTTAAGAAAAGATTTCTTGGCTTATAATTTAAAAAATAATGCCGAAAATAAAGACCGAGGCATCTTAACGACGGATAGAGTTCACTTAAATGCTTTAGGAAATAGATTTGTAGCAGATAAAATGTGGGCGGCAGTTATTAAATAACCCAAATAAAAACCTTTAAAAGATCAATAGCTTCAATGCTGTTGGTCTTTTTTTGTTTTTAAATATTTGTCGAACGTTCGTTTGGTATACAAAAATAAAGGCTAACTTTAAATATGCCCTTAGTAAAAACGAACAAAGAAGAAATCATTGCTACCGCTCTTCAAGTTTTTAGAAAGAACGGATATTACAACACTTCTATGAGTGATTTGGCGACCGCCTGTGATTTACAAAAGGGCAGCTTCTATCATTACTTCGCCTCTAAAGAAATTTTGATGGGAGAGGTTTTAAAAACGGTTCAAAGCTATCTTGATCACGCTGTTTTCTCCATGGCCACGGATACTAATTTATCACCAAGAGACAGAATGGAAAAGATGCTCTTAAAGCTCGGTAAGGCTTTACTCTCCCAAGAAGGAGGTTGCATTGTTGGAAACACAACACTTGAAGTCGCCGCTCAAACGGTAATTTTCAAAGACACATTAAAAGACATTTTTGATTCCTGGCGAAATGCCATGAAAACCATTTATATGGAAGAATACCCAGAAGGGACTTCTGAAAGGCTCGCTGAACAATCTGTTATGGAATTTGAAGGAGCTGTTATGTTTAGCCAGCTTTATCAAACCGACCAGTATCTCAAGGACGTGTTTGTGCGTACGCTATCAAAAATGAAATAAAACTTTAACCTTATAAATAACGAACGTTTGGTTTATATAGAAAAACAAAACATAAGCATTATTACTTCTGATGGCATTGAGCTTTCCGCTATTCTACTAGCTCCTGAGCATCCGAAAGCCATAATTCAGTTCAATTCCGCCACAGCGGTACCTAAAGAATTTTATAGGGCTTTGGCTACATACTTTGGAGAAAAGAACTATGCTTGCCTACTATATGATTACCGAGGGGTATGTGCCTCTCAGCCAAAAGAAGGTTTAAAAAATTGTAACTATGACATCCTAGATTGGGGTAGAAAAGACATGTCTGCTGGCATCATCTATCTAAAAAGCAAATACCCAAATTTACCTTTATTCTTCATCTCCCATAGCGTGGGTGGTCAACTAATCCCATTCGTTCCAAATATTGACGAGGTCGATGGCATGGTTTGTATAGCCACCTCCTCTGGATATAGAGGTGAAATGCCCTTAAGGCAAAGATTAAGCTCCCATTTATTTTTTGACCTCATAGCACCCCTTGTTCATGTGCTTTATGGATTTTCAAAACTAAAGTTTCTGGGCGTCATGGAAGATATGCCGAAAAATGTAACTAACACTTGGAAACGCTGGTGTAAATACCCAGACTACTTCTATCATCCAGATAATGTTATGGATATTCCTGAGCTAAATAACCCTAAAGTCTTTGGTTTTCCTATTACAGTTATAACAGCCACCGATGATGAGATTTGCACACGTGAAAATGTGCAGAACCTATGGAGAAATGTAAAAACCAAAACGCCCGTTGATTTTAAATGGCTTAAACCGGAAGACTTTGGATTGAAAGGTATTGGACATTTCAATTTTTTCCGCAGAAGAAAACTAAACACGCTATGGCCCATAGCTTTTAATCAAATTGAAGATTATTATGACCAAAAAAGAAATTAAGCAGGCTCTTCAGGAAATTGTGAATTCCGTCATTGCAGACTTAGATAATTTAAGCAAAGAAGAATTCTATCTTCAGAAAAACAACAAATGGTCTGTAGCTCAAAACATGGCTCATTTGACGCTTGGTGCCAAAGTGTTCAGGAAAGCTTTGCGAGCTCCTAAACTCGTCCTAGCTTTTAGATTTGGAATAAACCTAAAGGCTCAAAGAAACGGCGAGTGGATCGCTAAAACATATGGCACTTCTGAATTCCCAGCCGTAACAGGTTTTGAACCTAGAATGCATGAAAACAGCTCCCTTGAGTTTGAAAAAGAACAATTTCTAAAAGTACATGCTGAGTTAATACAGCTATTAGATAATTGGACAGAATGGCAATTAAATACATTGCGTTTACCGCAGCTCATTCTTGGGAAATTATCGATTAGAGAAATGTGTCTTTTCTTCATTTTCCATATCAAGCATCATCAAAAAGCTATTAGAAAGTCAATAGACAAAGTTTAAGCCACCTTGTATTTTCTTTTGTACCAAACCAAGAACGCCACCGCCAAAGCAGCCATAAACATACAAAGCTGGAAAGCATAGCCTATTTGCTCTGGTTTATTATCATATAAAAACATTGGCAATACTGCCCCTAGACCTATACCAGTTTCTAACGAAATATACATGGTGGCCACTGCCCTGCCACGCGTTTCTTCGGAACATAAATCGATGGTCCAGGCTTGATAAGAAGGAGAAATCAAACCCCAAGATGTACCAAACAGAATACCTCCTGCTATAAAGTAATAATAATGCGAGGTTATGGAAGTCACACCCATGGCTATCACCAAAACTACAGCTCCAAAAATCAACACGTTAACCCTTCCTTTTTTATCGGAAATCTTGCCACCCAAGATTCTTGTAAACAGGGATGCCAAGGTGAATATCAAAAAGAAAAGACCTTTATTATCAACACCCACAATTTTGCTTAAATCTGGTGTAAGGGTAATAATGGTTCCAAAGGCAAAGGATGTCAAAAACACTGTTATCGCCACTGGCCATAAATCTGGATGAAATATATCAGTCCGCTTTATTTTAAATAGCTTAAATGAGAAAGGCTCTCTTTTCTCTTCAGGTAGTGTTTCTTTCATAGAAAAAAGAATGGCCACAGACATAAATGCAAAAACGGAAGAGGTATAAAAAAGGGTATTTAATGAAAACTCTGCAGCCACTATACTCCCCAAATAAGGACCGAAAGCCATGCCTGTGCTGGTAACAAAACCGTAAATACCCATGGCTTCACCTCTCCTTGTGGTAGGTACTATATCGGCAATAAAAGCGGCTGTTCCCGTAGGTTTGAAACCGGTAGAAAAACCATGAATTAATCTAAGTAATAAGAAAAAAAAGATAGTATTGGCCCAAGGGTATATAAAACCACAAATGACACAGACTGAAGCCCCAACCACCATAACGGGTATTCTACCCCATTTGTCAGTCAATTTACCGCTAAATGGCCTGGAAAGAGCCGCCGTGATAGTAAACACACCAATAATTAAACCTTTATAATCTTCGCCACCCATGCTGCTCAAATAATCTGGCAACTCTGGAATTAGCATATTAAAGCTGGCGAAAAACAGAAACGAGCTCAAGCAAAGCAATATGTATTGCGGCGTAAATATTTTAGTCTGTTCTGCTATCATTTCTTTTAAAAACAAACAGGGGGTAACTCGAAAGCTACCCCCTGATTTATCAAATCTTATACTTCATTATCTATCTCGAGTAATTCGGAGCCTCTCTAGTTACTTGTACATCATGTGGATGACTCTCTGCCATTCCTGATGACGTAATTTTGACAAATTTGGCTTCCTGCAATTCCTCTATATTACTTGCTCCCACATAACCCATTCCAGCTTTCAATCCTCCAGCCATTTGATAAAGCACTTCACCAGCTTTTCCTTTGTAAGCTACTCTTCCTACTATTCCTTCAGGTACCAATTTTTTAACATCCGCTTCCGCGTCTTGGAAATAACGGTCTTTAGACCCATCTTCCATAGCTTCTACAGAACCCATACCACGGTATGTTTTGAACTTACGTCCCTCGAAGATAACCATTTCGCCAGGGGCTTCGTCAGTTCCTGCTAAAAGCGAACCTATCATCACAGAACTTGCTCCACCAGCTAAGGCTTTTACCACATCTCCAGAGAACCTTATTCCTCCATCAGCAATGATTGGTACACCAGAGCCAGCAATGGCTTTAGCAGACTCATAAACGGCCGTTAGTTGCGGCATTCCTATTCCTGCAATAATTCTAGTGGTACAGATACTTCCTGGACCTACGCCTACCTTTATGGCGTCAGCTCCTGCATCTACCAAAGCTTTTGCGGCTTCGCCAGTGGCTATGTTTCCACAAATAACATCAATAGAAGGAAAAGCTTTCTTAACCCTAGAAAGTGTTTCAATAACACCTTTAGAATGGCCATGAGCTGTATCAATACTCACACAGTCTACACCGGCTTTTACTAAAGCAGCCACTCTATCTTCAATATCGGCTGTAACACCAACGGCAGCACCCACTAGTAATCTTCCAAAACTGTCTTTGGCGGCATTTGGCCTGTCTTTTTTCTTTAGAATATCTTTATAAGTTATAAGCCCAACCAGTTTGTAATCTTTGTCTACAATAGGAAGCTTCTCAATCTTATACTCCATTAAGATTTGCTCTGCCTCTTCTAAAGAAGCACCTAAAGAAGCCGTGATAAGGTTATCCTTTGTCATCACAGATTCTATCGGCTTGTACATATCCGTCTGAAATCTTAAATCTCTGTTAGTCACAATCCCATAAAGGGTATTGTCTTCGGTGATTACAGGAATGCCACCTACTTTAAAATCCTGCATTAGTTTAAGGGCATCTCCCAAAAGAGCTCCTTTCTTTACAGTAATTGGGTCAATAATCATCCCACTTTCTGAACGCTTCACTTTTCTTACTTGCTCAGCTTGGGCAGCTATGCTCATATTTTTGTGAATAATTCCCATTCCGCCTTCTTGAGCTACGGCCACTGCCATCTCAAATTCTGTAACCGTGTCCATGGCTGCAGAAAGCAAAGGAATATTGAGAGAAATGTTTCTTGAAAGTTTGGTTACTGTGCTGGTATCCCTTGGAAGAACCTCAGAATAAGCAGGAACAAGTAGTACGTCGTCGTAGGTAAGTGCTTCGAAAAGAAGCTTGGAGGAGTTCATCATCAGCAAATAATTAAATATCTCTTATTTGCCACGCAAAGCTATAGAGAAAAGTTGAAATAAAATACTTCGTGCAGAAACTTTATATTATTGCTTTAAATAATAATAGGAAGAACCATCTGCCAAATAAGTATCAACATAACTTTTTTCATATAAGACTAAATGATATTTCCCGTCCATTTCTTCAAAATGATACCAGTGGTACATATGCTCATCTAATAAAATCAAAGCATCCAATTCTCCTTGCTTCCCCTTTTCCAATCTTGATTTTTCTTCAGGAGTGTCACTCCTTTTTCTAGTAAAAGTTTTTGTAACGGCATCAATAATAATAGTCTCCTCAAAGCCAATCTCATCGCCTTCTAACTCCAGCTGAGCAAACCCGTTGACTACCTTCATGAGCTTCCACTCGCCATGAAATTCTGATAAATCTGGCGGAAGAACACAACAATCTTCCTCCGTGCATGATGCAAAGAGAAAGATGGTACTTAATAGAATTAAAAGATTTTTCATTCTTCTATATCCAGTATTTTTCCGGCAAACTGAATGGTATTAGAACCCTTTTCATATATAAAAAACAAAAATGGTTTGTCGACCGTAAATGGCTGATAAAAGGGTGCTGAAGTGACCTCAATCCCAATGGTAGTCACTGCTGCGGCTTCAGTCCCTTCTTCATCAACTGCGACAAAAGAATTCTGTTTTACAAAACTGACTTGGATTTTCCCTGCAGGTCCAGAGATTTTAGATAAATCTGCAGATGGACCAAATAAGCTCGGCATTCCCATTTTCACCAAAATGGTGTTCAGCTTTTTCTCATACTCCATTTTGAATTTGGGTAGTTTTAAATCAATTTTCTGAACCTGTAATTTGTGGTTTATCTCGCTCCAAGTTTCTTGGTTAAGGCTTTTGAGTAACACAGAGACATCACCCTCTTTAGGTAAGAGCACCCTCATGCCGTACTTCCCACTTCCGTAAGGTAAATCTGCCACTTGGTAGGTACCCATGTCCGCAAAAGCAAAGGTGTCTAGATTAGACATCATATCAACTTTCACTATTCCATTTTTGCCGTTGAAGTTTTCCTTATAAGTATTATCCTTATCAAATTGGCTCGCCCAATCTCCTTTGAAATAAAGGGCATTCATCAAGAACATTACTTGGTCTCCAGAAATATCATCTAAAACCTTTTTAATTTTAGCATTGGTATTATCGCTTGCCCATTGATTGATTTTTTTTAGCGTGGAAGCATCAAAAGCTTCCTCATAAAGCTGTGCCTTAAAATAATCTTTCAAAACAGTTTTGAAATCTTGCTCGACATTAAAACCCTGTCTTTGCCACATAGAATTCGCCAAGGAATTGGTCACCTTAGGATCTATAACGGGAAGTTTATCTATCAATTCTAAATAACTTGAATTGATAAGATTCATATCAAATCCTTCGAGTTTTAGTGTTTTTATTAATTCGTCTTTAGAGGTGCCATCCGCTCCGTTCAATAGCATCCCTAGGGCCATATGAAGACTTAACGGAGAAACAAAAAAAGTTTCATTGACCTCCTCTTCTTCCAAAGTCTTTAGGAAATCGAAAGCAAAAACATTGGTTCTTTCTGAGAAAGCAGCATCCACTTCTATATTGGCTACTTTGGGAGCTGCCGATTTGCTCACTTCGCAGTTACACATAAAAAAACTAAGGCTAAGCAAAATGGCGATTGACGTAAGTTTCATAATCGTTATTATTTAAAATCAAGAGTTAATTAACATTAAACTAATGAACGAAAGCCTTAAAAGGTTGGCTAATTACTTTCTAAAGTGAAAACTAAATACTCTTTGAAGTCTTCTGAAGTATACAAAATTAAGTTTTGACCTGCTACTCTGTATTCATAGCTTCTAACAGAAAGCAATCTTTTAAAATAGTCCTTTTCGAATTTTTCTTTACTGTGTTCCCCATTAATTTTGGTACTAATCAGTTCCGTAAATTCAATTTTATTTAGCGAAGCACTTACCACTACCGTGGCAAAGTAAAAATTGAGACAACTCTTACCACTAATGGTATACTCCCTTATATCACTATTTTTAGTTCTTATCTCAAAATTAACCTCATAAGGCACAACCTGGCCAGTATGGTAATGCAATAAACGATACTTGCCTAAAGGGAAACTGGCAGAAGATGCAAAACTAGCTCCGTCTGAACTTCCTTTTAAAAAACTAAATGGTCCAACTTCCTCCTCATTCTTTTTACATCCTACCATTAGAGCGGTAAGCATAAAAGCTAACACAACATTTTTCACTGAATAAAACTATTTAACCCGACAAAGAAAAAAGGTTGAACGGAATTGCTGTGAAGCGTTCCCTCAACCTTTTTAACCCTAAAACCCTTTTCACTGATATAGACCTCTTTATATACAAAAAGGTTGGAAAACGTAAAATACTTTCGTTATTGTTAAATCCGTAAGGATGTATTAGAGCATCGTAATGAGACTCTAAATGACAGCAAATCAGTCAGTTACTAAAAGCATCCCCGACAATCATTAACAGGTTTTCTAATACCTCGTTCGTGTTAAATCAAAATTCCCGCAATACATGCTGTAAGGTTAGAAGCAATGGCTCCGCCTATCATAGCCTTGGTTGCCAATTTGGCTATATCTTTCTTTCTTTCTGGGGCAATCCCACCAATACCACCCAACTGGATGCCAATAGATGCAAAATTGGCAAAACCACAAAGTGCATAACTCGCTATAATGGAAGAACGCTGAGAAAGTTGTCCATCTGCCATGATTGTTCTTAAGTCTGCATAGGCTATCAGCTCAGTCAAAACAATTTTTTCTCCTAAAAGACCCCCCACCGTACTGGCTTCAGACCATGGCACACCCATAGTCCACGCTAAAGGCTTAAATGCAACTCCAAGAATTTCTGCCAATGAAGTATTGGCATAACCCAACATACCATCTAACATTGCTACAATAGCTACCACGGCAATCAGCATCGCACCTATGTTTGCAGCCAATTTAAGGCCATCTACAGCACCATCTCCTACCGCCTCTACCACATTACCGGCACTGGTCTCTACATTAATATCTAATGAGTTTTTTGTTTCCGACTCTTCCGTTTCTGGAAACATTATTTTTGCAACAATTAATGCCGCAGGAGCATTCATAATAGAAGCCGCCATTAAGTGGCCTGCTATACCCGGAATGTCTTCTAACATTTTTACATAAATGGCCATTACCCCTCCTGCAATAGTAGCAAAGCCTGCCACCATGATTGTCATCAGCTCCGACTTCGTCATACCTTTTATAAAGGGTTTTACCAAAAGAGGGGCTTCCGTTTGACCCACAAAAATACTTCCCGCCACACTTAACGTCTCTGAACCACTAGTACCCATGGTTTTTTGTACCACCCAAGCAATAGCTTTCACTACTCTTTGCATAATACCTAAATGATAAAAAAGAGACACTAGAGCCGAGAAAAAGATAACGGTTGGCAATACTCGAATGGCAAAATTTATATTCGGAGAATCTACAATACCACTGACAAAAGATTTAAACAAAAAATCGCCGCCAGCGTCGGAATAAGAAAGAAGCTTCCCTATTAGTACATCGAAAAATTTAAAGAAAGGTAAACCTATAGGGGTCTTGAGTATTAAAAGAGCAAAGCTCAGCTGCAGACCTAAACCCCACAAAACCAGCTTAATATTAATTTTTCTCTTGTTATTACTCATTAAAAAAGCAATTCCAAGTAAGACAATTATACCTAAAAGGCCTGTGAAACGTTCCATTAAAAGGATTTTGGTTTGAAAATTGTTCCAAAATAAGGGAATTAAACCTATATAGTTTACTTTCGTTTCACTTTACGTGCTTAAAATAGCTTTCTAACCTTGAAAATTAATTCCAGGAAAATAATATTGTCAATTCTCATGACCTTGATGGTACAGGCTGCTTACTCGCAACTCATGTATCGCTCAAGGTATAAATCAGCTATTCTTTTTGAAGGGTTTGGTCTTAGCCCAATTATGTCCGTGAATTATGAAGTCGCTCCTTTAAGGTACCATAAAAGCTTTGCTACAGCCAGATTGGGCTTTGGATATTTACCAGCAGGTTTTGGCCAGGGAGCTGGATTTTCCATTCCGGCAGGGGCTTCTTATAACGTTTTGATAAATAATCTCAAGAAAGGAATTTCTTCTAGAGTAATGAATAAATGTAGAACAAAACCTCCAAAATTTGACCTAGAATATTTTGTAGAAATGGGTGGAGGCTACTCTAAAATCATTTATCCGACTTCTCAGAACCGTGACTATTTTAATGTGCTTCTGGCTCTTAGAACTCAATTGGTTATAGATACACCACCAAAACCCAAAGTTTTCTACCTAAAATTAAGCGTCAACCCGAGAATAAATAGATCAGGCTTGGTGTTTTACCAAGCTTCTTTAAACGGTGGGCAAAACTTTTTCGGAGGCTTTGCTTTAGGCGTCTCCATTTAAGACTAATACTTCTGATTCTGCATTTGTATTAAACAAGTAGTTCAGATTAGCCTTTTCTATATCTTCGTCTTTAAGCTGATAAAACTCCTCGTGAATATTAAACGGATTCACAGAAAAATCTGTTTTTATATATTCTCCTGTCTCCAATAGGTTATAAGAATTCACCGTATCCATTAAATTATTCTTAAGCATTAGAATAAGCTTCTTTTTTATGCCTTCATCCACTATTTGGAACATGGATTCTATTCTTCTATCAAAGCTTCTAACCATGGCGTCTGCACTACTTCCAATCACTTTTGGTTCACCATTATTATGGAAATAGAATATTCTAGAATGCTCCAAATAATGCCCAATAATAGATTTAACATGGATATTTTCACTTAAACCTTGTCTACCAGGTTTAAGGCAGCATATCCCTCTTACTATTAGCTCTATTTTTACACCTGCCTGCGAAGCGGCATAAAACTCCTCAATAATCTCTTTGTCCTCCAAGGAGTTCATTTTAATGCAGATTCCTGCCGACAATCCCTTCCTTGCGTTTTCTGCCTCATTCCTAATCATCGCTATAAGGTTATTTCGCATATCTCCAGGCGAGGTGATTAAATTCTTATAGCTATTTGGCAAAGAATGCCCTGTTATAACATTGAAAAACTCAGCAATATCATGTGTATACTCTGGCTTTGAAGTCATAATACCAATATCCGTGTATAGCTTGGCCGTATCTTCATTATAATTACCGGAAGCCATATGAGCATATTGGACCACTTTGTCACCCTCTTTCCTCACAATAAGCATAAGTTTAGTATGGGTTTTCAAACCGCCAATTCCATAAATGACAAAACAGCCAGCCTTTTGAAGTTTAGCCGCCTCTTTAATGTTATTTTCTTCGTCAAATCGGGCTTTAATTTCAAACAAAACTGATACGTGCTTTCCATTTTCAGCCGCTTTTAATAAAGCTGCGGTAATTCTAGAATTTTTAGCTAGTCTATAAATGGTCAGTTTTATAGCCAAAACCTTCGGGTCTTTGGCTGCCTTTTCTACCAATTGTAGTACGGGCTCAAAGTTATTATAAGGGTGATGTAATAGAACATCCTGATCTTTAAGTGTATCAAAAATGCTGTGCATTTTATCTCTTCCAAAATTAAAGGCAGGAACTGCCGCCTTAGTTTCAGGAAGGTCATCTTTAAACTCTGGATGGCCTATCAATTCCCACAAACGGGTATAATCCATAAGCTCATTATTCTGAAAGATGTTAGTCTCATCTATCTCCCATTTCTTCATCAGAACATCCATCATCCATTTAGATGGCTCATTTTCTATGCATATACTTACTAATCTACCTACTTTTCTTTCTTTGATTTTCTGTTTTATCTCGTCTACAAAATCAGCTTCAATATCGTCACTCTCTTCTAAAGTGAAGTCTCCGTTTCTTAAAATTCTAAATAAATCCACCGACTCTATATTGACATTCCTATATAGCTTCTGGATTTGACTCATGATAATCCGTTCTAGCGGTAAAAAATGAACAATATCATTTTCTATAAAAGTGTAAAACTTAGGAAGGTTTCTTGGAATCTGAACAAAAGACAGCTTCCGTGGCTCATCATCGCTGTTCCTATAAAACTTTTTCTTGGTATTGGTTACAACGCCAAGGATGAGGTTTTTTGCCAAAAGCACAGGAAATGCATGTGTTTGATCAAAAACCATTGGCGTGAGCATGGGAAAGATGTTCTGGTCAAAAAAATCAACCGCTTCCTTTTGTTGCGTCAGACTTAAATCTTCAAAGCCAATCAGCTTAAAACCATTCTCCAAAAAATGAGGAGCCAAATCCTCCTTAAATATCCGATTTCTTTCCTGGTAGAAATCATTGGTTAAACCCAAAAGATGATCTTTAAATGGTCTTTCTCTTAAGCCTGAATAGTCAATTCTTGGTTTACCGTAGTCCAGATAATTATATAAACTACCCACCCTTACCGTGAAAAATTCATCAAGATTAGACTCGGTAATGGCTAAAAACTTCAGTTTCTCAAAAATGGACAACTCTTTCTTTCTAGCCTGATCAAGTACTCTATTATTGAAAGTCATCCAGCTTAAATCTCTACTCAAAAGCGGTGAATTACTAATACTCTCAGCACGCTTATCTAGCTTACTGCTAAATACTGGCCTCAGCGTTTCCTCCTCCCTGTTTGTCAATGGCTTTAAAACTGTCTTTAAATAATTTACAAAATCTTTCATAGCATACTTTTAGTGCCTGAGCAAATACAGAATTATTTCTTTAAAATCTTTTTTAATACTGTTATGGTTTTGTCAATCTCCGCAAGCGTATTGTGCTTACTCATAGAGAAACGCACATTAGCCCTGTCTTCTTGTATTTTCAGTGCCTCTAAAACATGTGACCCAATATCTGTTCCGCTACTACATGCCGAACCTCCCGAAACACAAACACCTTCAATATCCAAGCTAAAAAGCAGCATATCGTTATCTTTATGAGCTGGAAAACTTACGTTTAAAATATGATACATACTTTCTCCTAATACTCCAGAGGTTCCATTAAACAAAATTCCTGGAAACTCATTAAGCAAACACTCTTTAAGATGCCTTTTCAAAGAACCTATATATTCCTTCCTGCTTTCCATACTAACAACCGCTATTTCCAGGGCCCTCGCCAGACCCACTACGCCTGCCACATTTTCCGTACCTCCACGCATATTCCTCTCCTGAGCTCCACCAATAACGTAAGGGTTAATCTTATTGTTGGCATTGATATATAAAAAACCTACCCCCTTTGGACCGTGAAATTTATGACCAGAACCCGAAACAAAATCAATGTCAATTTCCTGTAGGTTAACTGGCAACTTACCAATTGTCTGTACCATATCTGAATGGAACAAGGCCTTATGTGTCCTACATAGCGAAGAAACTCTTTTTAAATCTAAAACATTAGCTACCTCATTATTGCCATGCATTAAACTAACAAGGGCATTGGGAGACTCCTTAAGCAAACGTTCTAAATCTGCATAATCGACCATGCCATTTTGATCCAAACAAACCAACTTAAAGTCGACAAGTTCTTTACTTTTCAAATACTCCAAAGGGTGCAAAATGGCATGATGCTCAATAGAAGAAGAAATAATAGTCTTAACATTCAGCGATTCCACCGCTCCCCTGATAACTGTATTATTTGCCTCAGTACCACCAGAAGTAAAAAACAACTCTGAAGGAGAAGTATGTAACAACTCCGCCACTTTCTTTCTTGCATTTTCTATGGCAGACTTCGCTTTTCTGCCCATACCATGGATGGAAGAGCCATTGCCAAAAACATCTGTAAAATAGGGTATCATCGCTTCCAACACTTGCGGATCTAAAGAAGTAGTGGCGGCGTTATCTAAATATATTGTTTCTCTCATAAATTCTAAATTCTGCCTGCAATTTACGAAAATCGCTATCCAGAATGCATCTTCCGTTATAAGAAATGAATATCAAAAACAACAATTTTAATTAGGAAAGAAGCTTAATCCAAAATAGGAACTCCTCTTTTAAAAGCTGTACCAAAGTCAATCAAAGATTCGGTTTTTAGAACTCCAGGAATATGGTCAATTTCTCCATAAAGCACTTTTCTCATATGTTCGCTATTTCTAGCAACTAGTCTTATATAAAGCGTATACTGACCTGTTATATAGTAACACTCCGTAACCTCAGGAATAGCCTCTAATGCTTTAATAATATCCTCAGAATCCGAGTCTTCTTTAAGAACAATCCCTGTAAAGGCACTCCATTCGTATCCCATTTTTCTATCATCCAGTACAATACCGATGCCTTTTAAGCAGCCATTTTTTTTCATTTTGGTTATTCTCTGATGCACCATGGTATTTGAAATACCAAGTGATTTCGCAATCTCGGCATACGGCTTACGGCCATCAATGCTGAGCTGTTTAAGAATGGACCTATCTGTACTATCCAACATAATTTCTAATTAACAATTTCAGACAAAAATAAGTCATATTTCACTTATCTGAACCATATATAATTGATTAGACTCATTTTGTATTAAATAAGCGTCAATACAGTACCTTTGCGATTATTAAAAAAACAGTCAATATGCAAAAGAGAAGCTCAGAAAATCTAATAGCCCTAGAAGACAAATACGGTGCTCACAACTATAACCCCTTACCAGTGGTTTTAGATAGAGGCGAAGGCGTTTTTGTATGGGATGTAGAGGGCAAAAAGTATTATGACTTTCTTTCTGCGTACTCTGCCGTGAATCAAGGACACTGCCACCCCGACATTATTAAAGCCTTAACAAGCCAAGCTCAGAAACTGACATTAACCTCCAGAGCATTTTATTCTTCTAAACTTGGGGAATTTGAAGAGTATATGAGTAAGCTTTTTGGATATCAAAAAGTTCTAATGATGAACTCTGGAGCCGAAGCCGTGGAAACAGCACTGAAATTATGCCGGAAATGGGCTTATGAAGTCAAAGGAATTCCCGAAGGCAAGGCTAAAATATTATTTGCTAGCGAAAACTTTCATGGAAGAACACTAGGTATTATCTCCGCGTCCACTGACCCTGTCAGTAAAAAGGGTTACGGACCTTATTTGCCAGGATTTGAAGTTATTCCTTATAATGATTCAAAATCACTTGAAACTGCCATTTTAGAAGACCCTTTTGTAGCAGGATTTATAGTGGAGCCCATCCAAGGCGAGGCTGGCGTAATGGTGCCAGACGAGAACTATTTAAAAGAAGTAGCCCAAATATGTAAACGGACCAATGTACTCTTTATAGCAGATGAAATCCAAACAGGCATAGCTCGAACAGGGAAAATGCTATGTACCGATCATTCCGAGGTGAGGCCAGATATTGTAATTTTGGGAAAGGCTCTTTCTGGCGGTGTTCTACCTGTTTCTGCAGTGCTCGCAGATGATCATATTATGCTTACCATAAAACCAGGCGAGCATGGCTCTACCTACGGCGGAAACCCACTGGCATGTGCCGTGGCTATGGAGTCTTTAGAAGTGGTACTTAGAGAAAACTTAGCTGAAAAATCAGAAAAGCTAGGTCAACTATTCAGAAGCGAAATGAGTAAGCTAATAGATCAATCCGATTTAGTAAAACTGGTAAGAGGAAAGGGTCTTTTAAATGCCATAGAAATAAACACCGACGAAAACGCTCCGATAGCTTGGGATATTTGCATAAAACTGCGAGATAACGGCTTGCTTGCCAAACCCACCCATGGAAACAAAATCAGATTTGCTCCACCTTTGGTAATTACTGAAGAACAAATATTGGAAACTACAGCCATAATCAGTGAAACCATCTTAGCATTTGAAAAATAGCTTTTTGAGGTTCACTTTAAATTGAGTGTTAATATTTCTTTAGATTATTTTTTGCTGTAAATTACATACACTAACCTTAATATCTAATGAAAAAAATCACAATAGCTGCCTTAGTAGGTGGCGTAATTCTACTGATATGGCAGACCTTATCATGGACCGCCTTTGACCTCCACCATGAAATGCAAACCTATTCTCCAAACCAAGATGCTATTTTAGAATACCTCGGAGAGAACTTGGAAGAGGGTTTTTATTACATGCCAAATGTTCCTCCAGGGAAATCTGCCAATCCAATGGAAGAATATATCGATAAGCCTTGGGCTCAAATTTATTATCACAACGCCTACTCTGCCAATATGGGCATGAACATGGCCCGAGGGCTTTTGGTAAATATCCTTGCGGTAGGTCTTTTAGCTTGGCTTTTGTTAAAAATGGGTAACCCCAGCTACATAACCATTGTTCTGTCTACGGTGGCTGTAGGTGTTATAGGTTATTTAACCACTACCTATACCTATTCCATATGGTTTGAAACTAAAACTATTGGAGACCTTATTGATGCTCTGGTGTCATGGGCTTTGGTAGGTCAATGGCTCGGCTGGTGGCTCAGGAAATAAGGTCGTCTTACTGATTAACTCCCTTTGCCAGACCCATAATTGCGGTATGCACCTTGAAAGTTTTCTTAAAATCTTCAAGGTTGTAGGCTACGTTTTCCAAGACGACTATAGTTCTGTCTGATTTGGGGTAATAATAACTGGCAGACACAAAAGCGGGGGCATAGCCCAAAGCTCCTATCTCCAAATTTTCTTCTCCAAGCTTGAATAGTAAACCGTAACCATATTCTACCTTGTCAAAAATAGGATGCTCTCTGGTGGCATATCTAGTTTTCATCAGTGCCAACGTTTCCTTCTTAACTAAACGACCAGAATGCAAAAGCATATTCCATTTTTGTAAATCAAAAACATTGGATATAAATGCTCCCGCAGGAACATAATTCTCCAAACTATTGACCTCATAAGTCAGTTTTCCATTAGCCTCCTCTATATAACCTTTCACCAGATTACTATACGTGGTATCCTCTGGATGAAAAGTATGGGTCAAACCTATTTCTTTAAAATAAGCAGTTGAAATATCTTTGAAAGATTTCCCTTCTATTTTTTCCAAAACATCAGCCAGCAACTGATAACCCAACTGTGAATATTTAAATGCTGTACCCACAGGATAGGCTAAAGGCTCATCTATAGCCGAAATGCCATGCGTATGGGTTAATAAATGATGAATGGTGACCTCTTTTGACCATTCTTGGTTTACCTCTGGCAAATATTTAGAAACCGGATCTTCTAATTTTAAGTCTCCATTTTCATAGGCTTTTAAAACCAGAACCGCTGCTATTTGCTTGCTGATAGAACCTATCACGAACAAATCTGAAACCTCTAGCTTTCTTTTGGTTTCAAGGTCTGCATACCCTTTAGCTTTAATATAAATGATGCTGTCCCTCTCGGAGACCAAAACTACGCCATTGAATTTCTCCGAATTGAGAAGAGCATCTATTTTGATAGAAAGAGGATGATGTGAAACCTCTGTTGATGATTCTGTATTACACCCAACAAAAATCATCCCCACTAATATAGTGATTACCCTAACCATAGAAAATTAAATTACACCCTTAAAAAGAGTTTTTGCCTGTAAAGAATATATAAAAAGACCCATTTTACTGCTAGCAAACAAATGACGGCCACAACTGCATCATAAGGCTGACCAACTAACTGCAACAACCACTCAAAGAACGCTTTTGTGGTGTATGACCAATCTAAAAAAGCTGAAGACAGGTAAATAAGAATGGAGTTCATTCCTATTACTTTAAAAAAGAAAGCCCACTTATGATAACCTAAAATATCTATCACATAATAAAAAGCAGCCATGAGGATCATACTTATACCGCCACACCAAAGCACGAAGGAACTGGACCAAATATTTTTATTTATTGGAAAAACTAAATTCCAAATTTGGGCAAGCACCAAAAGTGCAAAACCAATGATAAGTAAACGTAGTACCGTTGCCCTTTTCTGCTCTGGCAGGGTTCTTTTAAGAATATTTCCGGTATAAATGCCCAACAACGCTGTCCCAATAGCTGGCATAGTAGAAACCAAACCTTCTGGGTCGTGAACTCCTAAATAAAGTCTCCCAGGCATTAAAATGGTATCCAAATAAGAAGCAAAATTCCCTTCCATGGTCAAATCGCCCATAGGATACCCAGGAGCTGAATTAAACATTAACAAAAACCAATAACCAAAAAGCAAGCACACAAACCATATCATTTGTCCTCTTTCCTTTACGTATATGTAGATGATATTGGCAAACATATAAGCCAGACCTATTCTACCCAAAACACTACCAAACCTAATTTCGGAGAGTGGCTTTAACTCTAAGCCATTATTATAAACTATTCCAAGAAGCACTAAGACTATGCCCCTCCTTATCACCGTAAACAACAAACTTTTTTTACTGACACCTTTATCTAACTGTTTTCCTACGGAATAAGGCGTAGCCACGCCAGCCAAGAAAAGAAAAAGTGGGAAAATCAAATCGTAGGCTGCAAAACCATGCCAAACGGGATGATGAAACTGATGACTCAAAGCCTCCCACGATGACGAATGCGTTATATCCGCCATTCTATGGAAAATCCTATCTGCTCCCATGATCCAGAACATGTCAAAACCTCTGAGGGCATCGAGCGAATAGAGACGCTCGCTATTTATAATTTGCTTCATTCTTAAATGGCAATACCTTTCTTAATAGTGGTTAAATTTGATTTTTTGCATTAAATCGCCACTAATCTAATCTTTTTTATATTCAAATTTTATAAGATCCAAATCTTTATAAAAAGGATTAAGCCAAGCCACCAAAACGATTTCCCTAAACCATTTTTTATCTGCTTAAAATCAGGGAGTTCTTTGTACTGGCTGGATCCATGCCATTTCATAAATTAAGTTTTCTATTGGATTCTTTTGACGTTTTGATGAGGTCACTTTACATCTCACAAAGAGCATATTTTCAGAAACTTCAATGGAAGCCTTAGGCCCATTCTGAGATTTTAAAACCTCTGAATTCTCCTTCCCCTTTCTAACGCCAATAAAATCAATTTTATAAGACACACCTTCTTCTTCTAAAACCTCTACCTCCAGAAGGTTCTTAGAAAACTTCATTTCTTTCAAACTTACTCCCGTAGAAGAATAAAAGTCACCCGCCTCCATCGCATGAATCAACGATCCGGCATGCAAAGAATCTGATCGAACCATAACCCAGCCCCTACCCGCATTACTCCAAGTCTTCCCTTTTACATGATAATGATGTGTATCGTCTGTAGCCAAGCCATGCATAATGGGCTTTCTATTATTTATATATGATACATTGATTTTATCCCACATCTCTTCTGTAGAGATACGTAGAGAGTCGCCAGAATTGTGAACTGTTGGATGTCCATTATACACTTCAAAAAACCTTTCGCCCTTTAGGGCAATCATATCATTTAGATTAATCGCAAACCCAAAATTTGGGTGATTTACATGAGGCATAATTGGCACCCCTAGTTCCTTTCGCTGCTGGAGCACCGCATTAATATTATTCTGAAGCACCTCCACCACACTTTTTCCTCCCTGAGGCTCTATCTTTTTCTGAATATTAGTAGCGTTCATGTGTAAGGGTTTGCCCTCAAAACCATCTGATATTTCTTCGGAAGGGATAATTAAGAACTTCTCTTTCTCTTCAAAGAGCTCCTTATACTCCGTCAGCATTTTTAATTTCACAACGGTTCTTCCAGAATCATTTTTATAATTGACCCATTCCACACCATATTTCTCCAAGTATTTTTCAAATCCAGCCTGAAAAACCGAATCTTGAGGAATGGTTTTCCACTTCTCTCCCTCTACCAATGTATTGTGATCAGAAAGAGCCACGAAATGATAACCTTCATTTTTGTACCAATCCATCACCATTTCGGGAAATTCGTCACCGTCTGACCAGTAAGAGTGTGTATGAAGATTTCCTTTATACCATGTCTTTTCTTTCTCTGGGACAGTACAAGCAAAACAGGAAACAATAAAGGATATTAAAACAAAATGGGCTAAACGTTTCATGATTTTCATTCTGGGTTTTTATGCTCCGAAGCTAATCAATTTAGACAGACGCTCACAGAAGTCCCTTTTAAAATATTATTATGCTTGGTAACTGTTAAGCAGATTCCTCCCAAAGGGCCATAGATATTCTTATTTTCTCATAACCAATATCTCCACCAAGGTGGTCAAACAAGGGTCTTATGGGGTCACTGGTCTTCATATTTAATTCTTTAGCAGCTTTGATTATGGTATCATAAGACCAATTATCTACTAATCTTTTCAAATCAATATCCTCCCCTCCTTCTTTCAATTTTACCAAATGCACCGCTATGGTTCCGGTGGCCATATTCCTCATCTTTGCTATCTCTTCTATATCATGGCCGTCTTTAAATAACTCCAAAGTCTGTGTATAGGTCATACCTTTTTTTAGCACTACCTTATTTTCATTCACATAAGCTACAATCTCTTTAAGAAATACATCTCCATACTTCTTCATTTTCTCCTGACCCACGCCACTTACTGCCAACATTTGACTTTTGATGATGGGTTTATCTGTTGCCATTTCCATTAAAGAAGTATCATGAAAAACCACATAAGGGGGTATCCCAGCCTTATCTGCAATTTTCTTTCTCAACAACCTCAACTTTTCAAAAAGATCATTCTTTATAAACTCACGTTTAGATTTTGCCGTAGGCACTTCCTCATCCTGCAGGGCTTTCCTTTCTTCAAAAGTCACAAACTCCGATAACTCTAAAGCCCGCTGCCCTTTTAAAATCTGCCAGCTCACCTCACTTAACTTATAAGTATGACCTTCGTCGTACGCTATTTCCATCGCTCCAGAATTCAACATTTGCATGAGATAGTCTGCCCAAATCTCCCATTTCAAATCCCTTCCTACACCAAAAGTCGTTAGTTTGTCGTAGCCTAAACCCATTAAGTTTTGATTCCTACTGCCCCTTAAAATGTCAATGAGCATTCCCATTCCTATTTTTTCCCCGGTTCTTGCTATACCAGAAAGAGCCTTTTGCGTAAGCACAGTACCATCAAACCGTTTTCTTGGATTTTTACAAACATCACAGTTGCCACAGTCTTCTGCCAAATCTTCATTAAAGTAACTCAGCAAGATCCTTCTTCTACAAATATTAGCCTCGGCATAATGACGCATACGTTCTAGCTTTGCATCCATAAGAAGCTTTTGTTCATCCGGTAACTCCGAGTCGTCAATCATTCTTTTACGCTGAATAATATCAGCATAACTATAAAACAACACACTTTTTGCGGCTTCTCCATCTCTCCCGCCTCTACCTATCTCTTGATAAAAACTCTCAACATTCCCTGGTAAATTATAATGCATCACCCACCGAACATTTGACTTGTCAATGCCCATTCCAAATGCCACAGTAGCTACCATTATCTGAATATCATCATTGATAAAATCTTCTTGTCTTTGGCTTCTAACATCCGCTGGGCAGCCTGCATGGTAGAATGCAGCTTTAAAGCCCATATTTAGCAAACTCGTGGTCACCGTTTCTGTTCCCTTTCTGCTCAGACAATAAATAATACCTGCCTGACCTTTAGACTCCGTTAAAAAATCTTCGATTTGTTTTAACTTTTTCCTTCCGGGCAAAACCTTCAGTCCAATGTTTGGCCGGTCAAAACTGCTGATAAACTCATTTTTCTGGTTAATCCCCAATTGATTACAAATATCTTTCCTGGTTACCTTATCCGCTGTAGCGGTCAATGCCACCACAGGAACTTCAGGATACGAATCTTTCAGATGTTTTAACTTTCTATATTCCGGTCTAAAATCATGTCCCCAAGAAGAAATACAATGAGACTCGTCAATGGCAAAAAGACTAATGTTTAAGCTTTCCAGGAGATGAGAACTGTCTGCAGAAAATAATTTCTCAGGGGCTATATAAAGTAATTTGAGTACCCCATTTCTTGCTTTTTTTAGGACAATTTCTTGCTCCGTATAATCCAAAGTGGAATTTAAATACCCCGCCTCTACACCATTGGCTTTTAAAGCCTCTACCTGGTCTTTCATTAAAGCAATGAGCGGAGATATAACAATGGTAATTCCGGAATTAATTATGGCTGGAATCTGAAAGCATATGGATTTCCCACCACCGGTGGGCATCAAAACCAATGCGTCTTTTTTGTCCAAAACATGTTGAATAATTTCAGCTTGTAGTGGTCTAAAATTATCGTAGCCAAAATATTTTTTAAGTGCTTGCTGTGGGTTCATATAAAACGAGAAAAAGTATTCATATTTCTATAAAAGGTAGAAAATCTAGGCGAAATTACTCAGAATTAAAGCGATTGCCATTTTAAAATTGCGTTGAGTCATTAGAATAGTTACATTTGTAGCTTGGACTAACACTACGGGAGCGAGAAAAACCTTTCCGAATAATACAGAATAATTTACCAAAATGGATAAGAGCAAACATATAGAAAAGACTATTGCTTGGGCAAAGAAAAATGGATTTGACAAAATCAAGGCTAATATGGATGGCTTTGAAATTCCTTTTTCTTACGAAAGAGCCGCTGATCAATTAAAATTCGTTCCGGACGTAACAGGTGTTAGTTACTCTAAAAGATGTTTTTTCGAAGTTACTCTAAAAGCTTTGGATGGTCAAGAGTCTATCTCTAAATTGACGCTATTCAATGAGTTGGCTAAAATGAAAAATAGCAGACTTTATTTAATGGCTCCTACGGGAAACTTGAAATATGCCAAAGAATTAGTAGAGTCGGCACATTTGACTCAAGCAGAGGTAGTTAGAATCTGATAGACCGCCTATCTGAGAATAGACAAATAAAACACATCCGTAGATATACGTAGTATTTAAAAGCATCTTAGACGAGTACAATAGCCTACTTTTGCACTCTCAAATCTAAGATGCTTTTTTTATGCCATTACCTTACCTGAAAATTTCAGTACTCTTCTTCTTGACTACAGCTCTCTGTTATTCGCAGAAACCGAATGCTCAGTTTCAATACGCGATTAAAAAGGCAACCTCTGAAATTAGGGTGGACGGCCTGGCTGATGAACAAGCTTGGAAAGATGCCAAAGTCGCTGGCGATTTTTATCAAGTGCTACCCATGGATACCAGTATGGCAGCCGTTAGAACAGATGTGAAGTTGACCTTCGATGATAAAAACATTTACATTCTTTTTATAAACCACGACACCCTAGATGGCTCTTACATGGTGGAGTCTATGAAAAGAGATTTTGCTTTTTCAAAAAACGATAACAACCTTCTATTTTTAGATACCTTCAATGACCTTACCACCGGCTACTCTTTTGGCTCAAATGCTAAAGGAGGTCAATGGGATGGGCTAATGTCTAACGGGAGCCAAATTGACGTCAGCTGGGACAACAAATGGCAGTCTGAAGCAAAATATTATGGCGACTATTGGATTTGGGAAGCCGCCATTCCTTTTAAAACCATTCGCTATAAAAAGAACGTTACTTCTTGGGGTATAAACTTTTCACGAAACGACTTAAAATCGACTGAAAAATCTTCATGGACGCCCATTCCGAGACAATTCCCTACGGCGTCTCTGGCTTATACTGGTGATTTAATATGGGAAAACCCGCCACCTTCACCAGGTCTTAACATCTCTCTCATTCCTTATATTAACGTCGGAGGAAGCGTTAATAAAGAAGCAAACACTTCAGCACAACTCAAAAAAAACGTTGGCTTTGATGCCAAAATTGGACTTACCTCCTCTTTAAACTTAGACTTAACAGTAAATCCAGACTTTTCTCAAGTAGATGTCGACAATCAAGTTACTAACCTTGACAGGTTTGAGCTACTTTTCCCAGAAAGGCGTCAATTCTTTCTAGAAAATGGAGACATCTTTAATAACTTCGGTTTTGAAAGCTTAAGACCTTTCTTCTCTCGGAGGATAGGCTTAAATGCTCCCATTTTTTTTGGCGGAAAATTAAGCGGGAAAATAAATAAAAAATGGCGTATAGGTGCCATGGGGATGCAAACCGGCAGAGACAAATCAGACGATGGTCCAGGTTCCTTTTTTAATGTAGTTTCGGTACAAAGACAGGTGCTAAAACGCTCGTACATTTCTGCTATTTTTGTAAATAGAGACCTCGTTGGTCATAATACGATAAACGCTGAATCTCCAATATCCGCTTTTAACAGAACGGCTGGCTTAGAATTCAACCTAGCCTCTCAGAATAACAAATGGAGTGGTAAAACCTTTTTTATTAAGACCTTTTCACCGAACAAATTAGAAGACAATGGTATCCTAGCAGGTAAGCTCACAAGAACTACCAAAAACTGGCAAATCGAAGTAGCCATGGAGAGCGTAGGAAAAGGAGTTGAAGCCAATGAAGTAGGATATGTAAAAAGAATAGATTATCTAAGAGCCAACCCACACGTGGCTTATTTGTTTTTCCCAAAAAAGGGTCCAATCCTTAGTCATGGACCAGATCTCATTTTGAGTCAATATTTCTCTAGAGAAACCCAGCAAACATTTGAATACCTCCACATGCTTAATTATGGTATTAACTTTAAAGATCGAAGCGTTCTAAGACTTTGGGGAGCCATTGATTACGTAAAACCTCAAAGAGATTTTGACCCTACTAATTATGCCAATGAAAGAATATTGGCAGGCACAGAGCACTACTGGAAAGCTTACGGAGCGGAGTTCGACTCAAAACCCCAAAGCGTTTTCACCTATGCCGTGAGCAGTAGATTTGGCGGTTATTATGCCAATAGCAACAGAATAAGACTTGAAGCAGAGCTTGGGTATAGATTTCAACCCTTTGTGGCCATACTTATGAGAGCAAATTATAACCAAATAACTTTCCAAGATGATTATCGACTACCAGAGGGTTTAAAAAACACCCAACATAAACTCTGGCTTTTTGGCCCCAAAGTAGACGTTACGCTTTCCAATAAGCTATTCTTTACCAACTTCTTTCAATATAATCAACAAAGCAATAACGTCAACCTTAACACAAGATTGCAGTGGCGTTATAGCCCAGCTTCTGATTTATTCCTAGTGTACACAGATAATTATTTGGCAGAAAACTTTAACGTAAGAAACAGATCCATTGTTATGAAGTTCACATACTGGTGGAACTTATAAGCTTAAGACATTATTTCAAATAAGAAACCTCGGGGACAAAATTTTCGTCGTCATCCTCTTCTTTTTTCCCAACGCCCAAAGGCACTTTAGTCGGTTTTTTGTTAAAAAAAGAATTAAAGTTTCTTGAGAATAGAATACTAGCTCCCGAAACCGTGACATTGCCTGTAGTGGCGTTTAGAAACGAATAATTTGAATTCGGTACACTTCTAGAGTGAACCTTAAGCCTCCATATACCATCTTCAGAAAGCAAATACTCCAATTCCCCTCCCACAGACAGCTGACCTTGCGTAGCTGCAAAAGTGGCCGCATTTTCTAAGCCATTAGAATAAGAACTCCTTCCACTTAACTTTACTCTATTGTTTAAAAACTTATAGCTAAAGTTAAGCTGCATGTTATTGAGCAAGTTTTGTCTAAAATCGCCCAACAATACGCCAACTTGTAAATTTGGATCCAGTTTATTGGCCAAGTTGCCTATCTGATTTGAAAGCATACTATTGATATTGTCTATCAAAAACTGCTGGTCAAAAGCATCTCTAATATTGTTTTCTGGGAATAACTTATTGAAGGCAATAACACTACTCACATTTCTACTTAGCAGCTGTTCATTATCTCTTAATCTTTGCTCAAATGCCAACAAATCTGTTTGGTGTCTGCTTGGAATTTGATTTTTATCAAACGTTAATTCATAGCTTATTTCTGGAGCCTGAAGTTCGTCGGAAATAGTGACCGTTACATTTACAGGATATCTGGTATTATCCGTTTCTGAGTCCGTAGTTTCAGAAGTCCAGATACCACTCAAATCTATGCTGGACTGATAAGCCGCTTTAATTCCTACGAGGGCATTATATGGGTCTCCAGACCACGTTATTCTACTCCCTTCCAATATTTCAAATTTCCTAAGCGAGGCCAAATTCTGAAAACTAAAATCGTATTTTCCTGAAACCACCTCATACGGCCCACTCATGGTAAACTTCTCGTCTCGCGAATCGTAATCAAAACTTAATCGGGCATTTCCAAAAGCATTTATCTTGTCGTTATTGGTTCTGTCCATTATGATTTCCACCTCCGCGTCTGGGTTAAGTGTAAGATTTAAAGACAGCCTCAATCCATTTATATTAGACCTTATTATTCTGGCCTTTTTCTCTCCATCTGACTCATCCGAATCACCCTCCGGTTTGGAGGCAAAAGGAATGGCTTCCACTTCAGTATTTACACTTTCCGCTGCATCCAGAGGTACCGTAACTTTACTTTTGGGTTTACTTACCAAGTTTCCGGCTATCAAAACATCTGAAAAGTCACCGGTTAAATGAATATCACCTGCAGCATATGCCGTCCCGTAGAAATAATCATTCTCATCTTGCCTTGTATTAAGCAATTTAAAACCATCGGGATCTTTAATATAGGCATGAAGACCCATCATAAAGTTACCTCCACCTCCATTAAAAATTCCGCCTTCTAGATAAGCCTCATTCCCATTATTTTTGGCGTCGTAAACTTTAAAACCACCTTTCTTCGCCACAAAACCTTCCTCCGTAAACCTTATGACATCAGAAAAGTATAAATATCCGCCTGTGGCATTTATTCTCAACTGCCCCTCTTCTATCTGCACTTCTCCTCTTACTATCGGATCCCGTGGCTCACCAGTTATGGATAATTGACCATTGACATAGCCCCCTAAATTCGAGAAAATATTGTCTACAAAAGTCCCCAAAATCACCAGATTGGCATTGTCTAAATTTGCAGTAAGCTTCATCCCTTTTTTTGAATTCGGGTCATAGGTACCAATCACATCCAGTATTTTTACGCCCTTCCTTTCAATTTTTGAATCTATCTTAACCTTTCCTAAGAACCTGTCCCAGTCAATTACAGCATTCACATCTCCCACCAGAATGTCTTTGTAAACAAGCTCATTCACTACCACGTTACTTAGTAAAATAGGGTTTCTGTAAAAGTTACTTACTGAGAGATCTCCGTCTGCAATACCTTCAATCCTTAAAGCCGCCAAAGGCTCCAATGCTCTTAAATCAAACTTATTAATGGCAGCAAAAAGCTGTTTCGTAGAATCTTCAGAGATAAACCCACTTAAAGCCAAGCTTTGGTTTCTATTAGAAACTCTGAAGTCTTCAAACTGCACTTCTGAACCGAATACACTTACTAAATTCTCAGGGTCAAATTCCCATTTGAAGTCTAAAAGGTCTATATAACTATTTTTGGGGTTGATACTAATAGCAAATCCATTTTGCAAAAAAGAAAGATCTCCAAAAAGCGAGGCTCGGTTTTTACTATTTTTTTGTTTTACACCGCCATCAAAACTTATTTTTCTGGTGCCTCCCCAAGAGCCATTCAACTGTAAATTTTCTGTTTCTACTTCGCTTGATAGCTTCTGTTCTTTAGAAGATAGAATAAGTGAAGTTAAAACATCTGGCGAAAACGCATTCTTTGAAGAATAGAAATCCAACTCATTATTAAAAAAGGTATTTCCTTTATACACCAAGGTATCTATAGTGGTATACAACGACACTTGGGAAGTGGATTGAATCCTAATATCACCTGTGACCTGCATCCCCTGAGATACGGAAATCTCCGGGTTAAAGAAAGCGAAAAAGTCATCCGTGTCTTTTACCTTGACTTCGTAATGAGCAGCATAATTATTCTTTAATGAATCTCGTTTCTTTTGGTCATAGTAATCTATCCTGTCCTTTTCTGTACCCGAAAAGAACAAACCATACTCATCTTTCAACTGTATAAGGTCTTCTATTAGCTCGCTAGGAACAAACTCCCCAGTAATATCCCCATCGAAATACTCCGTTCTTATTCCCATACTTCGGAGATTTTGCCTCTTTTTACTCACAAAACTCAGCTTATCTATAACCAAATTTCTGTTTTCTCTATTGACAAAAGTGTCTCTGAAATCGGCCTGGCCAATCCAATTGTCTAGTTTATTACCATCAAAATCAAAGTTGAAATTGGTAACCAACTGAATCGGTTCATCTGTAAAGCCCAAAGGCATCAAATTACCCTTGGTCACACTACCGTTTATTCTAAACTGATTTTGTTCTGGATTAAAATCAACTTTACCATTCACGGTCGCATTCAAGTTTGGATCATTGACCACTACTTTTCCATCAAATACCGATTGCCTATAAAGGCCTACGACGGTCAAGTTTTTAAAATTATAATTATTAAACCATACTTGCAGTACCTTACCATCTAGATCAAAAGAGGCATCCTTTAATGAAGAACCAGCTCCCATGAGCTTACCGTTAAAAGAGATATCTTTTACCTTATCACTTCCTGTGAGCTTGGTCAGAGAAATTTGACTATGCTTAATATCTGCGTTGTAAATGGGTAGCTTGGTTCCTTTTTCCTCTTTATAAAGCAACTTCCCTTTTACAGAACCAATGTTGGAAGATACAATATTAGCATCTGTGAAAAAATCATCAAATGTTCCTTTGAAAAGCCCTTCAAAGTTCACTTTTTGAAACTGCTTCACATAGGCTTCATAATTCTCTGCTCCTGCATACTGCTTTGCATCTGGAGCATTTACATAAGAAGGAGCCACCTCCATATGATAAAAAGTACTATTGACATTCGGCAAGCCTTTAAAGTGACCTTTCCCCGCAATAAAGCTCTCCGCTCCAAAACCCACTTTAGCATTTTGAAAATATAAATCTGAAACAAGACCAGTGACATCCGCATCTACGCTATAACGCTCATTATATGCATACATGGCCGTCGCAAATCTCCCTAAATCCTGAGCATCAAAAACGGAATTCCTAAGGTTCGCCTTTAATCTTACATCTGTAAAAAACCTGTTTAAATCTGACGGCTTATTATAATACATTCCTAAGAAATCTTTGATGACAGAATTATTTATCCTGGCTTCCAAGTTCTTAAGCAATATTTGTTTTTTGGAGTAAAAAAAATCGGTATCAATTTTCTTTATGGTAAGGTTACTCCGTGGCTCTATACCTTTTATATTCGTTCCTTGAAAAGTTATGGTGTCTCTATGAACATAGAAATCCTTAACGTTTCCAGTTATTTTATTGATTTGAAAGTTTGAGTAGTCAAAAAGCTCTTCTGGGAAACGCTCCTTATCATCGTCGATCAACTGGAAGGTTCCGTTCTGTATGACGGCCTCGTCTATCGTAAAAGGTTTGCTAACCCTCTTTTTCAAACTGTCTCTGGTAGCACCTAAAGAAACCGCTTTACTAATCCAAGCATCAATATTTAAAGAGCCGTCCTTTTCTCTAATTAATTTTACATCTGGCTCTTTTAACATCACAAAGTCCAGATTATTATCAAAATTAACGATGTCTTCTCTCGTAAACTTGAAGTTAGTTTTACAATTCACGTACACCTCTCTAACGTAAATCATATCTCTGCCTTCCAAGTCTTTGATATTTACATCTTCGAGACGAATTTCATCAAACCATTTAATCTGAACATTGCCTACGGTAACCTTTGACCCCAGCTTTTCAGAAAGCCACACCGCAGCTTTCTGACTCAAATCAGTCTGAATTTCGGAATATTGTATGGCATAGAAAAACAACCCTACCACTCCTAGAAGCAGTAAAATGGAAAGCATTAGAGCCTTAAATCCTATTTTCAGACCTTTTATCAAATTCCTTTCGTTTGTTCTTGCTAATTTTGAACACTTAAAAATATCTTATGCCCGAAAACATTGCTCTTTTAGCCATCGAATCTTCCTGTGATGAAACATCGGCGTCGGTTATTATTAACGGTGTGGTTAAATCCAACATTGTTTCTACACAGATAATCCATGAAAAATATGGTGGAGTTGTTCCAGAACTTGCTTCTCGTGCTCATCAACAACACATTGTACCTGTAGTGGATGAAGCCTTAAATCAAGCAAAGGTAACAAAAAATGACATCAAAGCTGTTGGTTTTACACGTGGCCCAGGCCTTTTAGGTTCGCTTTTAGTCGGAGCCTCATTTGCAAAGGGATTTGCATTGGCAAATGACATTCCTTTAATAGAAGTCAATCACATGCAAGCTCATATTTTGGCCCATTTTATTGATGACCCAAAACCCACATTTCCGTTCATATGTTTGACCGTAAGTGGTGGTCATACACAACTTGTTTTAGTCAAAAGTCACTTGGAAATGGAAGTTATAGGTGAGACCCAAGACGACGCCGTAGGAGAAGCGTTTGATAAGGGAGCAAAAATGATGGGGCTTGACTATCCCGGTGGGCCGATGATTGATAAACATGCCGCCAAAGGAAATCCCCTTGCTTTTGAATTTCCTATTTCAGAAATGAAAGGATTAAATTTTTCATTTTCAGGAGTAAAAACAGCTTTACTCTACTTTTTGCAGAAAAAAGTAAAAGAAAACCCAGACTTTATTGATCAAAACATTGACGATATCTGTGCTAGCTATCAGCATATTCTTATTAAAACGTTGATTCAAAAACTAAAAAAAGCAACTAGGCTTCATAAAGTAAATCAGGTGGCCATAGCTGGGGGCGTAGCCGCAAATTCAGGGCTTAGAAATTACATTCAAGAAGTGGCAAAAAAAGAAAAATGGGAAGTTTTTATTCCTCAATTTCAATACTGTACAGACAATGCCGCCATGATAAGTATTTCCACTTATTATAAATTTCTAGCGAAAGAATTCTCTGATCAATCTGTAAGTCCGCTTCCTAGATACAAACTCTGAAAACTTAATATTTATTCATCAATTTAAGAAACTGACCGCTAAATTAAATTCTACTGAGCTAAACCACTAGTTCTAATTTGTTTATAAAAATCAATTACAGTTTATCAAGCCTCTACAGCTCATTTTTTAGCACTAGAAACAGAAGTAAAAGGTTTTCGTTTGAAATTTGGAATAAAAGAATTCGTTCTTAGCCATAAACCATTAAATTTGATTTTCGATTAAACTCGTTTTCCTTATATGAAGATTCCCAAGGTCGGTTTTTTAGCCGCAGGCAAATTCAAAAAACTTATTAATCTCTTTTACCTGTCTTTCTTTGGGGCAGTAGGTTTATTTGTTTTTTACCTTCTAGCCGTTAATTTCAATCTATTCTGGCTTTTTGGAAAAATGGCAACAGTAGATGATCTAGATAACCCAAAAAGTGAAATAGCCACCGAGGTTATATCTTCTGATGGTAAAGTTTTGGGTAAATTTTTCTATGAAAATAGAAGCCCTGCAGACTTTGAAGAGCTTTCTCCACATATTATTGACGCTCTTATTTCTACAGAAGATGTGCGATTCACCAAACATGGCGGTATTGACGCCCGTGCTATGTTACGTGTAATTACTGGAGTACTCACCATGAACCACAAAGGTGGTGGAAGTACCATTACACAGCAGCTAGCTAAAAATCTCTTTAGATTAAGAATGGATGAATCTTACCAAGGTATACTTTATAACGTACCTGGCTTGCGTACCCTTATCATTAAAACAAAAGAATGGATTACCTGTGTAAAACTAGAAAGAAGATATACTAAAAAGGAAATCATGAAAATGTATCTTGACACCATCGAGTTTAGTAGTGGTGCTCATGGTATTAAGTCTGCAGCTAAAACATACTTTCAAAAACTTCCTTCTGAATTATCAGTGAATGAATCTGCCTTACTCATAGGAATGATTCAGAATCCATCTCGATTCAACCCTAAGTTTAGGCCAGAATATGCTAAACCAAGAAGAAATACAGTTTTGGCACAGATGGTAAAATATGGCAAATTAGCCAAAGATGACTTTGACCAATTAAAAGAAGAAGAAATCGTTTTAAAATACTCTCCAGATTCTCATAATAACGGTCTGGCTCCTTATTTCCGCCAGTTCTTGAAGGATTGGGCGAAAAAAGAAATCCAGAAATACGGCTATAAACCAGAAGACCTATATACCAAAGGGTTTAAAATTTATACGACCATAGACTCCAGAATGCAGAAATATGCAGAGGAAGCCATGGAAGAGCATATGGAGAGTCAGCAGAAGCTATTTGACGACCACTGGAAAGGGAAAAATCCTTGGGTACAGCGTAGAAATGCGGAATCGTCGGTAGGTTATGAGGAGATACCAGGTTTCATTGAAAGCGTGGCAAGAAGAACTCAGATATACCATGACCTTAAAAAGAAATATGGCAAAGACGAAGACAAGATCTTTGCAGATATGAATAAGAAAACGGAAATGACCCTTTTCACATGGCAAGGGGAAAAAGACACTACCATGTCTCACATGGACTCCATCCGTTATTATAAACGTTTTCTTAACATGGGACTTATGGCCATGGATCCAAGAAACGGAAATATCAAAGCTTGGGTTGGTGGTATTAATTTTAAACACTTCAAATACGATCACGTAGAGCAAAGTAAAAGACAACCTGGTTCAACCTTTAAACCCTTTGTTTATGTAACAGCCATAGATAATGGATTTTCCACTTGTGAAGAGGTGGTTGACGAACCGGTTACTTTCGGAGCAGAAGATGGCCTCGTAGGAACAACCTACACGCCTAAAAACTCTGATGGCAAATACTCTTACCGTTCTGTTACACTTAGAAGAGCTTTAGGGGAGTCTATAAACTCGGTTAGTGCAAGGTTAATTAAGCAGTTTAAACCTTCTAGTGTTATACAGATGGCACATCAGCTCGGGATAAAAAGCGAACTAGCCAACAGCCCTTCTCTATGCTTAGGCGTAAGTGAAGTAAGCTTATACGAAATGCTTAGCGGCTATGCCGTATTCGCCAATGGTGGTAAGTATACAGAGCCTTTATTTGTTACCAGAATTGAAGACAAACATGGTGAACTGATAAGAGAGTATTTACCTGACCAAAAGGAAGTCTTAAGTGCTGAATCAGCTTATAAAATGATTCACCTTATGAAAGGCTCCACCATGAGCGGAGGAACCTCTGCTGGATTAGGAAGATATGGTGTCTTAAATGATAACGAAGTGGCTGGTAAAACAGGTACCACATCAAATTACTCTGATGGTTGGTTTATGGGGCTTACATCTAATCTTATTGCTGGTGTTTGGTCTGGGGCTTCGGATAGGGCAATTCACTTTAGGTCTATCACCTATGGCCAGGGTGCTCGTATGGCACTTCCGGCTTGGGGTCTTTTTATGCAGAAAGTATATGCAGATAAAGACTTGGACTTCCAGAGGAGCAGTTTCAATATTCCACCGGGCGTAAGGATTTCTGGAGACTGTATTTTAAGTCCTGGAGAAACCTTCAGAAGATCTACGGATTCATCGGGCATTGCCACACCAGGAAGAGTAAAGGCAGATGATGATGAAGAAATGCTTTAATACCATTTACGGTACACGCTGATCCTCAGAAGTATCATCATTTTATGGGTAAATGAATTTGGTTTTAAAATAGAATTAAAAAAGCTTTAATTGGAACTCGAAATAATTTTCAGAAAATTTTGAAAATTCAATAAGGTTGACTTACTTTGAATCTCAGTATTACGTGCAACCTATAAGTTTTTCAGTTAAAGCCAATTTATGGAATTACAAGAAGCGAAGGATAAATTTATCCATACGTGGGGTACCCTAGCTACGCAATGGGGAATAAACCGAACCATGTCGCAGATTCACGCCCTTTTATTGCTTTCGCCCAAATCATTGAATGCAGACCAGATCATGGAAGAATTAAAAATCTCCAGAGGTAATGTAAATATGAACTTGCGTGATTTAATGAGTTGGGGATTGATAAACAAGCAACTTCTTCCTGGTGAAAGGAAAGAGTATTTTCTTGCGGAGAAAGATATCTGGAAAGTCGCTCGCCAAATTGCCAAAGAAAGAAAGCGAAGAGAGATAGAGCCTATCATTGAAACCATGGAAGAAATTCAGGCTCAATTAGAACCAGATACCGATGAAAAGAAAGAAGTTCTAAAAATAATTGACGATATAAACAAGGTTACTAACTTCACTAACAACACCGTACAATCCGTCCTTAAGGCTGAAGAATCCTGGTTGATAAATAATTTCTTAAAATTATTCAAGTAAAAGTTTCGTAGCCCCATTCCTTGCTGTAAATTGTCCTATCAATTTACAGTTTTTTTATGCTTCTTAGATTACTTATTATCCTATTGCCCTTACAGGGTATAGCTCAATCATCCTTAAATGTGATGACATTCAACATTAGGTACGCCACGCCGAATGATGGCGAAAACCAATGGGAAAATAGAAAAGAGCACGTAGCAGAAACCATTAGTTATTTCGAAGCCGATCTCCTTGGGCTTCAAGAAGCCACAGAACCACAGGTGTTATATTTAGCCAACAGTTTATCCAACCTTAAATGGGTAGGTGTAGGCAGAGACGATGGAAAATCTGCTGGAGAGTTTTCTCCTATATTCTATAACACAAATAAATTAGAACTTAAATCTTGGTATAATACATGGCTTTCTACCACCCCTACTGTGCCCTCTAAGGACTGGGATGCGGCACTGCCTAGAATAGCTACCGTAGCCGTTTTTAAAAGAAAAAAGGACAAAAAGGAGTTTGTGACCATTAATACCCATTATGATCATATGGGTAAAATAGCGAGGGTGGAGAGTTCAAAGCTCATCCTTGAAATAGTCAAGGGCTTTGAGAAAAAAGGATTGCCTGTTATTCTTATGGGTGACTTTAATGTAACCCCGACAGACGAGCCCATACTAACCATAACCAACGGCGGCATGTTTAACACGCATAACATCTCTAAAACGGGTCATTTTGGGCCAACGGATAGCTTTACAGGCTTTGAATCATTAGAAAGAAAGAATAGTCAAATAGACCACATTTTTGTCAATAAAGGAATTCAAGTACTGAAGCATGCCACCATCTCTGAAAGTTGGAATGGCAGATATGCCTCTGACCATCACGCAATACTCGCAAAAGTCAAGTTCTAATTAAGGTTTAATCGCTCTTTCTATTTGTTTGTTCTTATTCCACGGGGCAGTGGTATGCCTTGCCATGTCTGCTAAAAGAAGCAAAATCAAAGCTAAAAAAGCCAAGAAGGCTATTTTGAAAATATTTTTCTTTTTCATCACTAAATCTCAATATTCTTAACGTCAACTCTTCTTATGAATTCGCCAGATTTGCTGGAAATCTCATTCCAGTTAAGGTTTTTAAACTCAAGTTCTACAATGGAGGCCTTTTTCATATTTCCGCCTACATCGTCTCTGGTTAAATATTCAGCAAAAAAAGTAATATCAGGATTATGACCAAAAATGGCTACTGAATTAAAGTGATTTGGAACATTATTTATGGAAGACAAATATCCTCTAGGTCCACCACCGTACAGATCGGCATCTGTGACAATCTTTTCTTCATCTAGATTAAACTGCTCTAGAAGCACTTTAGCCGTTTGATAAGCCCTGTTTGCAGGGCTAGAAATAAAACGTTCTATTTCAACATTTTCCTTTAACAGAAGTCTTCCGAGACGAGCAGACTGCGAGATGCCCTTACCCGTCAAATTTCTTTCAAAATCCCTATGCATACCATCCTCTGCTTCTGCATGCCTCACAATATATAATCTCTTCGTCATCTAATTCCTTAGCCAGCTATAGAGCCCGATATATAATTTTCTAGAAAGTCTATATGATTTCTTTGTTCTAAAATCAAACCATTCACAATATCCCCAATACTTAAAACACCTACCACCTTACCATCTTCACCTAAAACCGGTAAATGTCTAAAATGGTGATTCGTCATTATCTCCATACACTCTCTAATACCCGCTGTGTGGCTTGCCGTAATTACATGTGCCGTCATCACTTCCGCCATAGAGGTACTTTTGGCTTTTCTTCCCATAATTATACCTTTTCTAGCATAATCACGTTCAGAGAATATACCTTTTAGCTCACCATCCTCCATGACCAAAACAGCTCCTATTTTATATTTTTCTAGAATAGATAATGCTTCAATAACAGTGGTGCTTGGTAAAACCGAAACTATCGTCTTTAGTTCCTTTCCTTCTAGAAGTGTTTTAACTTTAGTAATCATTTCAATGCAGGTTATTTAGATAATTAATTTTTCTTTCTAAATTTAGATAAAACCCTCAATAAGATCAAGCATAGTCTTAATCTTATTCTAGTTATAAATACTTAAATTTACTTTATGAAATTATTATTAGTCACTCTTGCTGCTGTACTATTCGCCTTTTTCCTTTTTAGTGTGAGAATACTTTTTATAAAGAATGGAAGATTTAAAGGGACATGTGCCAATAACAATCCTATGCTTCAAAAAGAAGGAGCTGTATGTGGCGTATGTGGAAAACTTCCTGACGAAGAATGTAAAAATGACTAGTTTTCTTGTATCACCAGCTTTTTAAAGCTCTTTGAGTATTCCGTTCTCATTTCTCCATTTTCATCAAAAATACACTGAATCGCAATGTCATTTTTATTGGCATAAGACAGTGCGGCCTCTTTACCCATGACCATAAACATGGTGGCATAAGCGTCTGCATCTATGGCTTCTGGCACCACCACTGCTACACTCAAAAGACTGTGGGTTACAGGTTTTCCCGTTAAGCCATCCAACGTATGGCTATATTTCTTACCATCTTTCTCAATAAACTTTCTATAACTTCCTGAAGTAACCAGCGAAGCGTCTGAAAGTCCCACTACCGTTTTAACGGCATTATTTTCACTAGTGGAATTGAAGTCTGGATTTTCTATCCCTACTTTCCATTTCTCTCCGGACTGATTGAGACCTTTAGCTTTTGTTTCTCCTCCTACCTCCACCAGATAGTTCGTAATTCCCTGTTCCTCCAAGTAATCTCCAAGCACATCTACGGTATATCCCTGAGCTATAGCGTTAAAGTTAATTTCGGAGTGCCTCAATTTCTTAGTCAATATATTGCCTTTCAAACTAAAGTTATTTAGGCCTACCAATGTCAACAAACTATCAATTTGAACTTGATTAGGTAATTCTTTTTCATGTTTTCGAGCAAAACCCCAAGCACTAATCAAAGGACCCAGTGTTGGATCAAACCTGCCTTCACTGATTTCATAAAAGAACATAGACCTTTTAAAAACATTGACAAAATGCTCATCTATCTCCACTGGATCATCTGACTCATTCACCCTCCTTATTAGTGATGTGCTATCCCAAAGCGACATACTCTTATCTATAACCAGTAGAATGCTATCTACCGCATTTATATAATCTTTGCCGGAAATTGGTTCATAAACAATCCTAAAGGTGCTGCCCTGTGCATATCCCTGAAAAACCGAATAGGGCTTATGCTCTGCTTGGCAGGACATAAACCCTATGGTGACTAATATTAAAAGAAGGCTACTTTTAGCCCCCGAAATCATCGAATGATACGTTTTCATCTGGTATTCCCCAATCGTCCGCCATTTTTAGAACAGACTGATTCATCATAGGTGGTCCACAAAAGTAAAGTTCTAAATCTTCTGGAGCTTCATGCTTGTTTAAAAATTCTTCGATCACCACATTATGAACAAAACCTTTAAATCCGTCACCTTCTGGATCGTTAATGTCCTTTTTCAATACCCAATTATCTTCTGGTTGAGGATTATCCAAAGCGATACAAAACTTGAAATTCGGGAATTCCTTTTCAATTTGCCTGAACTCCTCAATATAAAACAGCTCACGCTTGGTTCTTCCTCCATAAAAGAAGGTGACCTTACGCTTGGTTTTAAGAGTATGAAAAAGATGGTATAAATGGGAACGCATTGGTGCCATACCAGCTCCTCCTCCTATGTAAAGCATTTCTGCCTCGGTATCTTTAATGAAGAACTCACCATAAGGTCCAGAAATCGTTACTTTATCGCCTGGCTTTCTTCCAAAAATATAAGACGAACAAAGTCCTGGATTTACATCCATCCATGTGTTTTTAGCTCTATCCCAAGGTGGCGTAGCAATCCTAATCGTTAAACTAACCATATTCCCTTCGGCAGGATGATTCGCCATAGAATACGCTCTAAATACCTCTTCGTCGTTGACCATTTTTAATGGCCAAAGATTAAACTTATCCCACTCCTCTTTAAACTTATCCGGGGTTTCATGATACTTTGGATGAGCCGTAATGTCAATATCTTTAAACTCAACGGTCGTTTTAGGCACGTCAATTTGAATATATCCTCCTGCTTCAAAATCCAAGTTTTCTCCTTCTGGTAATTTAACTTGAAACTCTTTTATAAATGAGGCTACATTATAGTTTGAGGTCACTTCACACTCCCATTTTTTAACACCAAAAACTTCATCAGGAATTCTGATATTCATATCCTCCTTCACTTTTACCTGGCAGGCCAAACGAAGATTCTCTCCAACTTGACGTCTATTTAAGTGGTTAGTTTCTGTTGGTAGTACCTCTCCACCACCACTGTAAACATTACAAACGCACATGGCACAGGTTCCACCGCCACCACAAGCCGAAGCCAGAAAGAGATTATTAGCTCCTAAAACGTTTAAGAGCGTATCACCAGATTTGGTTATGATAGGGTTATCCTTATCTCCATTGATGGTAATTTTTACATCGTTTTGAGGTAGAAGCTTAGCTTTAGCCGTAAGTATTAAAAACACAAACAGCAGTACTACTAAGACAAAAACAACAATACTACTAAGTAGGATAGGTAGCATAAGAAAAAGGTTTACAATTTAATACCTGAAAAACTTAAAAAAGCAAGAGCCATAAGCCCTGTCACCATCATGGCTATTCCTAAGCCTTGAAGAGCTGCAGGAACCTTAGAATATTGCAAACGCTCTCTAATAGCCGCCAACAACACGATAGCCAAGAAAAAACCAATACCCGTCCCCATAGAGAAAACAAAGGTCTCTGAAAAGTTGTACTCTCTTTCTTGCATAAAAAGAGAGGCACCAAGAATGGAACAGTTTACGGTAATAAGAGGTAAAAAGATACCCAGTGCACTATACAGAGCAGGAGCAAATTTCTCAATGGCCATCTCTACCAACTGAACTGCACCTGCAATGGTGGAAATGAATAATATGAATGACAAGAACGTTAAATCCACATCTGCCAAGGAAGGGTGAATCCAAGCGAGGGCTCCTTCACCAAGCATATATTTCAGGATAACATAATTTAAAGGAGTGGTTAAAACCATTACAAAAATAACAGCCAAACCTAATCCAAATGCCGTCTTCAATTTCTTTGAAACGGCCAAGAAAGAGCACATTCCCAAGAAAAATGCAAACACTGCATTTTCAACAAAAATGGCTTTAACAAAAAGACTTAAAAGATTTTCCATAATGCTAATTTCAGTTAGGAAACGTTAATTAATTTCTGGTTTCTACTACGCTGTATCCAGATATAAACTCCTATTAAGAATAATGCTGCAGGGGGCAGAACCATCAAGCCATTATTTACATAACCATGATCATAGGCCCAGTCTGGAATAATTTGAAAACCGAGAATACTTCCAGCTCCAAAAAGTTCTCTAAAAACACCAACTGCTATTAAGATAAGGCCATATCCTAAACCGTTGCCCACACCATCTAAAAAGGCCGGCCAAGGTTTCTGTCCTAAGGCAAAAGCCTCTAAACGACCCATAATGATACAGTTAGTAATAATTAAGCCTACAAATACGGCAAGCTTCTTACTAACATCAAACATGTAGGCTTTTAAAACCTGGTCAACAATCGTTACGAGTGTAGCCACTACAATAAGCTGAACGATAATACGAACCCTACCTGGAATACTTTTTCTGAGCATACTAATAATAAGGTTAGAAAAAGCACTTACAAAAAGTACTCCTAACGTCATAATTATAGCTGGTTTCACCTGAACAGTTACTGCCAAAGCAGAACATATCCCAAGTACCTGAACAGATACGGGGTTGGTGTCATCAAGGGGGTCTCTTAGAACCTGAAGATTCTTTTTTGAAAAAAATGGCTCTTTCTTTTCTTTTATTTCTGCTACTTCTGCCATATTAATTTGATTTTAGCTTGTTAAAATAAGTCAAATACGGGGCTACACAATTTTTAATCATTTCGTCAACGCCATTTGAGGTGATGGTTCCGCCAGAAATACCGTCCACTCTATTTTCTGGATCTAGTGAAGATTTCATGGTAGATTTTAAAACATTGACAGATGCGAACTCGCCATTTTCGTCCAATATTTTCTTTCCTTGAAATTGAACCTGAAAAGGTAATTCTGTAATCTCAGCCCCCAAACCAGGCGTTTCTCCTTTGTGGTCAAAAAACGCACCTTTGATGGTATTAAAATCGCCATCTATGGAAAGGTAACCCCAGATTGGTCCCCAAAGTCCTACACCTCTCATAGGTATTATGTATGCCTTTGATCCACTTTCGTCTGAATAAATGTAAAGGGGAAGCTTTCTTTCAGAAGGCTCTTTAGCAACCTCCCTCTTCATATCTACATCCTTTGCATTTACGCCTTCTATTATATTTCCGTCGCTATCAACAACAATCTCTACTACCGAACCGTCATAGGAACTTTCTATCAGTTTGTCGTCGTCCGATTGTACCAATACCGACTTCAAAACACTTCTTTTATTGTCCAGAGCCACATTGGCCTCTTGTAAAGGTTTGAGCTGCTGCGAAGTCAAAACTAAAATAATCGCCGTAAGCATGGATAGCCCAATAGCATATAAAAACGTGTATTTATTACTATGCATGTTTCAATCTTTTTTTAATGTGTGACTCTACAACCAGATGGTCAATCAAGGGTGCAAAAACATTGAACAATAAAATACTCAACATCATACCCTCTGGATAAGCCGGATTAAACACTCTCAAGAGTACTGTAAAAGCCCCGATTAACAGTCCGTAAATTATTTTTCCTTTAGCCGTATGAGCAGCAGTAACGGGGTCTGTTGCCATAAAAACAGCACCAAAAGCAAAACCGCCCACCAACAAATGATTAAGAGCTGGCATATGCATGGCATGATTAGCTGCCTCAGGAGCCAGAACATTCATTAAAAGCCCCATTAAAAAACCGCCAGCAAAAACCGACAACATGACCCTAAAACTCCCTACGCCCGTAATAACCAAAATGGCCGCTCCTATAAGACAGGCAATAACCGAAGTTTCCCCAATGGAACCCTGTTCAAAACCCATAAACATATCTGATGCAGACTGCATGGCAGAGAAGTCGGTATCAAAAGGAACCAAGTTAGTAGCACCAGAATAACCATCTAGAATTACTTTCCCTTCTTCTGCCGAAAGGTCTGTCCAAACTTCGCCAGACATAAAGGCTGGAAAGGCAAAAAACATAAATGCCCTAGCCAATAAAGCTGGATTCATAAAGTTAAAGCCTGTACCTCCAAAGATCTCTTTCCCTAAAAGTGTACAAAAAACGGCTCCTAAAGCTACCATCCAAAGCGGAACGGTAACAGGCAAGGTCAAAGGAATAAGCATTCCTGTTACCAAATACCCCTCGCTTACGGGATGCCCTGCCACCACTGAAAAAACAAATTCTACGCCTAAACCAACGGAATAAGACACCGCTACAATAGGCAGTACTTTCCAAAATCCAAACATGAATTTAGTCAGTAAGTCCTCTTCCATTCCGAAGGCTAAATAATGCTGGTGACCTACATTCCACATACCAAAAAGTAGACAAGGTATCAAAGCAATTACCACGGTAATCATGGTACGCTTCATATCCATCGCATCTTTAATGTGCACGCCATTTTTAGTGGTAGTGGCAGGAACAAAAGCCAATGTTTCAAAGGCTTCGAAAGCTGGGTGCCATTTTTCCAACTTACCTCCCTTTTGAAAATTTGGCTTAATAGTCTCTAGAAAATCGTGTAATATCTTCACTAAATATGCTAGTTTAAATTTTATCCTTCCGCACGCATCAGGTCAAGACCTCTACGTACCAACTGTTGAACATCTATTTTGGAGGTACAGACGAACTCACATAGAGCTAAGTCTTCCTCAGACACTTCATAAATCCCAAGAGCTTCCATTTTCTCAATATCTCCAACCATGATGGCTTTCAATAATTGCACAGGCATAATATTCATAGGCAATACCTTTTCATACTCCCCACTCATTACAAAAGCCCTTTCTTCTCCATGGGTATTGGTATCTATTTCATATTTTTTACTAGGCATTAACCAAGAAAAATATGTTCTCGATAAACTGAGCTTTTTTGCCGAAGGCAATAACCAACCCAAAAACTCAGCCTTATTCCCTTCTGGGATTACCGTAAGCTGGGAGGTATAGAAAGAAAGGTAATCTTCCTTATGGGAAGTTTCACCAGTCAGAACATTCCCCTGAATATACCTTACGTTATCGTTAGAGATATGGTCTGAAAATAGCTTTGACAGCGACTGCCCCACCTTTAATTTATAATAAGATGGTGTATCTACCTCAGAACCCGTAAAAGCCAAAATTCTGGTAGGGTCATACATTCCAGTCAGAAATAACTGCCCCAAAACTATAACATCCTGAACATCCATATACCAAACTTTCTCTCCCACTCTAATAGGGTTAGTATGGTGTATCTGAATGCCAACATTTCCTGAAGGGTGGGGACCGGAAAATTCGTTTTTATTTCCTGACAAAATAGATAAATCAGATGCGGGTGTTACACCAACCTCTAAATTACCATTTGAAAGCACTTCCAATACCTTTAGACCGGCATCGAAACCTGTTTTATTCTGTGCCACAATAAAGGATAAGTCAGGAGCTAAGGGAGCCGTATCAAATGTCGAGATAAAAATAGCTTTAGGCAGATCTTGAACATCTGGAATTATTGAAAAGGGTCTCTGCCTTAATAAAGACCATAGATTGGCGTTTAACAAAGTCTCCTTAACATTTTCAACTGTTAATTCCGAAGGGATATTTACAGTGGTATGTTTAGAAACCTTATCTGCTAGAATCCTTATCTCTAGAACCTTCCTTTTTGCTCCTCTAACTATTTCCACCACTTCACCACTTACTGGTGATGGGAAATTAATCTCAGGTCTCTGTTTGTCTTGAAATAAAGCTCCACCTTCTAAAACTTCGTCACCTACTTTTACAAGGAGCTTTGGAACAATAGCAAAATAGTCTGTGGGTTTTACTGCAAAAATTTCGGCTACAGGAACTTCTGAAATTTCCTTTAAGGCCTCTCCCAATAATTTAATGTCGTAGCCCCTTTTTAGGCTGATAGATTTTCCCATGAAATCTTAATATTTTCTTTGGGTTAAGTACAATTTTTTAGAGTACACCACAAAGTTAATTTTTTTGTGGAATTAGCAAAATCCTAAGCACATTGTTTCAAGAAACAGAAGATAAAACTTGTCATTCTGATGGAATAAATTTGAATTACAATATTTCAAAGCCTCCGTTATAAGGTCAAATCTATTGTCATTCAAACACTTAGCTGTAAATTCGAATAAAAAACCATTTGGAATGACATTCGTATGTTTTGACTTAGAATGTTCGTTATTAAATTGCAAGTCATTATCATAATAAAAAATAGCTACACTATGAGGAATAGCCTACTTAAACTCTCAATTCTTGGCATCGCCTTATTATTCGGATGTAAAGAAAAGACGGTTGATCCTGTAGAAGCAATAGATGAAGAAATCGTCGTAGACGAAAACCCCCTTCTAGCTAATTTGCAGGTAAACGACTGGATATATAATAAAATGAAGTCCTATTACCTCTGGGAAAGTGATATGCTTGCATTGGAAAAAACGGATCTTTCTTTGGAGCCTAACGACTTCTTTAATTCCTTGTTAGTTGGCAAAGGTGATATTGATAGGTTTTCCTGGATTGACGCCAGTACAACCAATCTTACCAATTCACTAAATGGAGTGGTGAGTCTTTATGGCTTTAAGTACAAAACTTTTTATGCAAACCCTGCAAGAACAAGAATGGCTTTTGCGATAACCTATACCTTAAAAAATAGTGCCGCGGAAAGGGCAGGAATAAAACGAGGCCATTTTATCATCAAAGTAAACGGCGAGGATTTAACACTAGATAACTACCAGACTGCTCTTAATGACGAAAGTGCTACATTAACTATGGGTACCTACAATAATGGCACCATAGAGGACTCCAAAAATACCAAAGCTATCACCAAAGAGCTCACTCAAACCGAGGCCCTACAGCACTACGAAATACTAGAATTAGGAGGAAAAAAAATCGGCTACTTCGTTTACAATCAATTTTTGACGACTAGCGATAAGGCTGTTAATGACATGTTTGGCGAGTTTAAGAATGCGGCTATTGACGAATTGGTCGTAGATTTTAGATATAACCCAGGAGGGTACATCTCCTCTGCAGAAATGATTAGCTCGCTAATTGTAAAAGATTTAAGTGAGGATAAGTTAATGACAAAGCAAGTCTGGAATGCTGAGCAAATGGCCGCAAAGCCGAAAAGTAGCTTTGATGTTTACTTTTCAAAGACTAAAAAAAGTATTAATGCTACCTTAAATAACCCGGGAACAATTAATCGAGTTTATTTTTTAGTATCCAATAGTTCCGCATCCGCCAGCGAGTTAGTGATCAATAATCTTAAACCCTATATGGATGTAATTCTCGTGGGCGAACATACTACCGGAAAAAATGTGGGTTCACTGACGCTTTCTGACGATAAAAGCCCGAAGAGGTGGAATTGGGGTCTTCAGCCTATCGTTTTAAAATCTTTCAATGCCAAAAACCAATCAGACTATGGCACAAAAGATGGCTTTGCTGTGGATATAGCTATCCAGGATAGAATTCTTCCATATAAGGAATTTGGCAACCCAGATGAGACCTTATTATATGCCGCACTCTCAGACATTTTAGGCTCAAATACCATGGTAAGAATAAGCAGTAAGTTAAAGAAGACGCCTACTGCAATCTTCCAAGAGGCTTCCCCAGAAGCCATCTATGGCAATCCAATTCTGGATAGAAAAGAGATGTGGGTTACGGAACTCCCTTGGGATAGAAAATAATTTCAAAACAATCCTTTAGGGGAAGTAAACTTGGAAGACCATTGAAGCTTTTTTTCATTAATGTGACCGTTAAAACAGATTTTAGTTGTCTTGACAACTATTTTCAGCAAAACGCTTGATACTCTAATATATATTCTCAATAATTGTATCACAAAATCGAATCATTAGTTTTGTTTCAATGTTTGCATATTACATTTTATAACAATTTTCAATTATGGTAGAAGCAGCTCAAGCGTTCAAAGTAACGCAAGTACAGCAAAGTCGTGTTAATCAGTTAGATCCAGAAAACATTGTCTTTGGAACACTCTTTACTGACCACATGCTGGTCGCAGACTGTATTGATGGCGTCTGGCAGACACCTGAAATTCTACCTTACGGAAATATTGCTTATAATCCAGCCTTGGCATCTTTACATTATGGTCAGTCTATTTTTGAAGGCATGAAAGCTTTTAGGAATGTGGACAATGAAGTGGTTATGTTTAGACCTGAAGAAAATTTCAAGAGATTTAACATCTCTGCTGAAAGAATGTGCATGGCACAGGTTCCAGAGGATGTTTTCATGGGTGGCTTGAACGAGATATTGAAATTAGATGCAGCATGGGTTCCTAAAGGCGAGGACAATTCTCTTTACTTACGCCCTTTTATGTTTGCCTCTGATGTTTACTTAGGCGTAAGACCTTCTTTTAATTACAGATTCATGATAATCATGAGTCCTGCTGGAAAGTATTATTCTACTCCACCTAAGGTAAAAATAGAAACAGAATATATTAGAGCCGCAGCAGGTGGCGTAGGTTATGCTAAGTGTGCTGGAAACTATGCAGCATCTCTTTATCCAGCTAAACTAGCCCAAGAGCAAGGTTATACGCAGTTATTATGGACAGACGCTCAAACGCATACTAAGTTTGAGGAATCAGGAACCATGAACGTCTTTTTTGTTCAAGATGGCAAATTGTTGACGCCAAAAACAAGCACCACCATTCTTAAGGGAATTACCAGAGACTCTTTAATCACCATTGCCAGAGATGCCGGATATGAGGTTTCCGAGCAAGATGTTTACGTTAAAGACATTGTAGAAGGTATTCAAAATGGTTCTGTCACAGAAGTATTTGGTGCTGGAACGGCCGTGGTGGTTTCGCCATTTTCTGGAATCGGTCATGAAGGAAATGATTTTGCTCTTCCTGAAATTAATGAGAAATCTATCTCTAGCATTCTTAAAGAAAAACTAGATGGAATAAGAAAAGGTAAACTTGAAGATACCCACGGATGGGTTTGGAAAGTTTAATGCTATAATAAGGAAATCCTTTTAAATGCCGGAGAGCCTCCAAACTACGTTTGGAGGCTCTCTTTATGTATAGCGTACCTTACTAAATAGCTATTCTTAGAAACACGCTTTATGTATGTATTAGGCAATCTCCCGATAGTTATCGGTACCGTAGCTAAATTGCTTCATATCAGTTCGTAAACTACTCATAACGATTCCCCAAACGCATAAACCGGGTTAAATGTAATTCCCTTAATACTCAATAACCGTTTTACCAATCGTCTTACCAGACTCCTGCATTTCATGAGCCTTTTTAAGGTTTTCAACCGTGAACCCTTTCAAGGTGGTGGTTAAAGTGGTTTTTAAGGTTCCAGCATCCATTAAATCTGCTATATGATTAAGGATTTCATGCTGCTTTTCTATATCGTCGGTTGTAAACATAGAACGTGTATACATCAACTCCCAAGAAAAAGAGACACTTTTGGCCTTAAGCAGAGATAGGTTTAGAGGCTCGCTGCTACCTGTAATAGATACAATATGCCCCTGAGGTTTAATAACTTCAGCTATCGTTTCCCAGTAAGCGTTGATATCCACAAAGTCCAATATATAATCTACTTGGCCGTGCCCAATCTTTTCCAGCTCCTCTTTCAAGTTACGGTGATTAACCACAAAGTCTGCACCCATTTCATTACACCACTTTTCAGAATCAGGTCTTGATGCCGTAGCAATAACCGTAAGTCCCGCCACTTTTTTAGCTAACTGAATGGCGATCGAACCTACTCCACCCGCTCCTGCTAAAATCAACACGGTCTTTCCTTTATCCTTTTCTGGATTAACTTTAATACGATCAAATAGGGACTCATAAGCGGTTAAACCTGTCAATGGCAAGGCGGCAGCTTCTGCAATACTCAAACTCTTCGGTTTGAAACCAACTATTCTTTCGTCAACCAATTGGTACTCGGCATTACTCCCGTTTCTTGTCAGATCTCCTGCATAATACACCTCATCTCCTACCTTAAACCTGGAAGCTTTATCACCTACAGATTCTACAACTCCTACCGCATCCCAGCCAATAACTTTGGGTGTATCCAGTACTTTATCCACTGCAGCACTTTCTCTAATCTTGAAGTCTACCGGGTTAACAGAAATAGCTGCTATTTTAACCAATAAGTCAAAACCTTTGGCGACTGGAATTTCTGTTTCAAATGCTATAAAACTCTCTTTTTCGATAATTGGTAACGACTGCTTAAATCCTATTGCTTTCATTTTTCTATATTTTGTTTCTAAATCTTAATACAAATGTAATGGCTTCCTTTTGACCAAAACGAGTAACAAAAAAGGGAATGCAGGTACAAATAAAGGCTTTCCCATCTTCCGCTAGGAAAAACAATACCAAAAAACATACTTTTACACTACAATAAAGCAAAAAATCTCATAAAATGCAGATTGAACAAACACTTAAGCCTTTTGAAATACATATCCAAGAACTAGAAAGCTGGGAGAAAAGGCCTCATCAGCATAACTTTTTTGAGCTTGTTTATATAGACAAAGGTGAGGGCCTTCAATGTATAAACGAAGTCCGATTTCCATATAACAGCGGAAACATTTTCCTTTTACCTCCATTAGACTGCCATTTCTTTCAAATTAAAGAGAAGACTACTTTCTACTTCATAAAATTTACAGACCTCTACTTTTCTAAAGAAGCTTTAAACGGAAACTACAGCGATTGGTTTAGAAAACTCTCCTATGTGCTTTCTAATTATAATAAAGTAGCTGGTGATATCATCATAACTCGCTCCTCAGCAGAAAAAGAACTTCTGGTGAGTTTAATCAAACAAATTCATCATGAATACTTATCAAAAGATGACTACTCTGACACTATCATTGAAAGTTTAATGGTGAGTATCTTAAATATTCTGGCAAGGAATATCGAAAAAGGCTATGTAGATGCCGGTCATACTAAAGACTATAAGTTTGGCGAGATTATCAGATATATTCAACAAAACCTGTACGACAAGGAAAAGATTACGCTGGAAAACCTCTCCAATGAGTTTAATGTTTCACCCACATATTTTAGTGAATACTTCAAAAAACACTCCGATTATTCTTTTCAGGAATATGTGATCAAGTCAAAATTAAAACTGGCCGAAAACTACTTCAAACATAGTCAATACTCCATCAAGGAAATTGCCTATAAACTTGGATTCACCGATTCCAGTCATTTGTCAAAGACCTTCAAGAAGAATTATAATATGACCATCCAAGATTTCAAAAAAGGCGATGTACAAGTATGTGCGAGTCATTAGCCCACCAAAACAAAAAGCTTCCTAAAAAGCTTCTCCTATGGTAGCGTAAAAGTTACCATCTCCATAAGGAGAAAGGCCGTAGTCTAATCTTAAGTTCAAATGCTTTTTTGTAGCTATTCTTAAGCCTGCTCCATAGGTATACTTTGGCAAGTTTAATCTTAGTATACTGTCGTTATCTCCTAAAAAACCCATTGAGCCAAAACCTGCCAGCCCGATAAAATTCCATACCTCCCACCTTAATTCAGCTTGCAGTAGGGCAGTGTTTTTGTCTCTAAAAAAACCTTGATAGATACCTCTCATTCTTTTAGGCCCACCAAGCTGAGCCAACTCACTAAAAGGTACATCATCACCAAAAGTAAAAACACTATAATAATTAGTAGCCAACACTAACTTTTTTGACAGTGAATTATATATAGACAAATCTAATGTAGTCTGTGTAAATTCCTTATTCGCCCCAAAAACCTTGGTAGAGGGCAAGACACTAAATTCCCCAAACATCCCCTTTTTGGGGTAAAAAACGGCATCTCGGGTATCTCGCATTATAGCAGGTCCTAGGGCAGAAGTTCTACTATACTCACTCCCATTAATTTTTCCAGTTGCCAATTCTCCATTTTCTTCCGTGCCCGTTACGCTATATTCAACATAATTTATACGGGCTCCTAAATATAGATTAGGCTTAACCTGTTTGCCAAACAGTAGTTTAATCTTAGGAAATTTAACATCATACTTTTCTTGAGGTATTTGACGCTCTCCAATACCATAATAGAAGTAATT
>NZ_JBSRVI010000039.1:0-5146 GCF_055134445.1 Arcticibacterium sp. | reverse complement strand
GATGTAAGCTTTATTACCTGGGATCATCCCATGGCAACAGGCGCCATCGACAGGGTGCTCAGCTCAACCATCGGTAGCGCGAGCTGTGGATTGATTCGGGGCACCGGCAGTCCCGGTCTTTTACTTGAGTTGATTTTTGTGCTTGAAACTGCTGGAAAGCAACGTATGGACATAGACCGTTTCCTCGCAGATACGCCGCTGAGAGTTGTGGTGGACCATATGGGAGAAGAAGTCACAGACAGATATTCTGTTGCCATGCTCAATAAAAGCATAGTGCCAGGTAGCATAGAAGCCTTGCTGGAAAATGATGCGTTTGTAGAAACCATGCTGCCTGCTATGATTTCATCTGCGACAGAAATAGCGGATGAAATGGGCTTTCAAGAAATAAAAAAGAGTTTAGAGCGAATGAAACGTACGCTGGATCATGAAATCAATCGGTTGACCGCCTTACAAAAAAAGAACAAAGACATCAGGATCGACGAAATTCAGGCTGCGATGGAAGAGCGGAGCACCTTGTCTGACTTGATGAAAAAAGCAAGAATACGATTGGATGCGGTCCAGCTGATAAGGAAGGAATAGTTTGCGATTCATGGATTAATAATCCCAGATGGATAGTTTTATTTCCGATGATTATCGAGGATAAACCCAGTCGCTGGAATGATCTGACTACGCCTGGGAGGGTCGTCATAGCATTACTGGTAACGGGATTCAGCTAACCGAAGGTGGCGATTTCAAAGCACTCCACTATCAACTAAGCACAAACTTTGATAGAAGCACATAGCCTGATTTAACCACAGAACCGCCAATTTTGGGTAGGTGCTGTTATGCCTTCGTTGTTCTTTTCTGTCGAATGTTTGTCTGTCGGTGGTGCGGTTGAGTAGGCATATTTTTTTGCAAGCTTGGGTTTGAGTATAGGGTTGTGTGGCTTGCAAATGTGTATGACTGTGAGGAGCTGTCATTTGGTAATTGTTTTAAACGTTCTTATAATAATTGAAGAACCATTTATATTTTAAAACATCGTCCTTGTAAGATGGAGCTTGTGTGAAGTTTTCTACTATTTTTGTTCCGTCAAAAAGTAATATTAGCTCATAAATAATATCATCAATTATGTCTAATGTTATTTCATTAATGTTAGTGAATGTGTTTGCTAATTTGTACCAAATCATTCTAATAAGTTTTAGAGGACTATTGGAATTTAATAAACCCAACTTTTGTAAATCTTCTTCATATTGAACGGATGATACGTTGCCTGCTTTATCATATTCAACAAGGTTTTCAATATTTACATCGAAAATGAACGGCTCAATTTTCTTATCGCTTCTATAATTATTACAATGAGTATTACTGTCACAAGAAGCAATTAAATTGTGGTAAGCGATGTCGTGTGGGTATAGTACTGGAGGAATTACTTTTTTATTCCTGTCAAATACGTCCTTGTGCATTACATTATTAGATAGTTCATTCGTAACTAAATAAGAAGCAAAATCAGCGACTTTTAATCTGTTAGGAATTATATGCTCTAATGTTGTATCGGCTGAAACTATCTCCTTTAAGCAATAGCAACATAAACTACTTTGCTCATTTAACATCAATTGCAATATTTGACCACGATACTTAGGCTTGCACAATCCTTCGTAATCAGCTCCTTTATAACAATTATCTAATACATCCCAACTATCTTCCAATAGGGTATTTACAACTAGTTTTCCTGCTGTTTCGTTAACGGATTTGTCAATATACTTCATAATATTACAAATAGGCTTTCTTTTGATTATCAATTTCTTTTTGTAACAAGTTGGGAATTTCTCCGCCCAAATAATCTTTAAGCTTTTGGAGCATTAAATCTGCTTCTTTATCCTTCTTTTTACCTAATAAAATCAAATAAGCATTAATGTATTTATCAATAGTAGAAGAACGAGGTGCGACTTCCATTATTTCAGATAGATTGGTTGAGTAATCAAGACCAAATATATTTTCTACATCTTCATTAGAATAAGTATTACCATCGTGTTCTAACTTGATAATTTTATTTTTTCCATCGACTTTAAAATTGGAAATAACTAATGGAGAATGAGTTGTAACAATAAATTGTATTTTAGGAAAAGTTTTTTGTAATCGTTGCAATATTTCTTGTTGCAATGTAGGGTGCAGGTGCAGTTCAATTTCATCTATTAACACTATTCCATTGCTTTCTATGTTTTCATTTAGAATATAAGAGCGATAAGCTAAGTCAAGAACCAAAGAGAAAATCCTCTTGTAACCCATAGGCAGTGTTTCAAAAGCGATTATTCTACCATCTTTAAATGAAAATTCAAGTGTAAAGTTTTTCTTCTCAGGTCTATTAACTGCTAATCTATATAATTCAAATTCCTTATTAATAAAATCATAGTCTTCAGAAACAGACTTGGTAAATTCCATTAATTTATTTTCAATAAATAGGCGTTCATTGTTAAATCTATTTCCTCTTTCATCACTGCGCAAATAACCTAGTCTCTCTTTCAATTTAGATATGCTCGAATGAATACTGTTTAGTTTAGAATTGTCATTGCCTTCAGCATCCTTAAATTTTCCTTCCCATAAATTGATTTGTGATTTAATTGCTGTTATTTCATCGTTCAAATCCTTTTCAAAATTAGAAACTTTGAAAAATCGACTAAGCCATAATTCAATACAACTTGTTCTTTCATCCCAACCGTAATAACCTAAATCCCTTGGTAATACATCTTGGTTAATGATTTTTTTTACCCTTGTTCCAAAATTTATTTTTTCGTGGGGGAAAGAATCAGCAAATACTGTTAGTACAGGAAGAACAGCTTTTGGATTATCATTATAGTAGTTTAATACAGTATTTAAGGCCTCACTATATTGTGTGGTTGTTAAACCTCCATTCATTGTTTTTTTTAGTAGTGACCAATTAATAGAGGCATTATTAAAATTGCCTTTGAAATCATTTTTTATTGGGTAACTAAACGACCTCAAAATGTCGAAGTTAGCTTCCAAACTACCAAAGGATTTCACTTTAGCATTATTAGAAATAGCTAAGTTTTTCCGAAAGTTTTTTGGTTTAGCAAACATAAAACTCAAGCCTCTCCTAATGCCTGACAAAATACTTGATTTACCTGTACCGTTTTTTCCAATAAAAACAGTTGTTTGAATACCATATTTTATTTGATATTCTTTAAAACAACGAAAGTTGTTAAATGTAGTCTCTATTAGTTGCATGTCTTAAAATATTCGTAAATATTGCCATTTGGGAAATAAATAATAACTTCTGTTGTCTTATGTTTCATCATATAGTTAGGCATTACTTTTTCTTGTTTTTGATTTTCTGCTCAGCAGCCTTTAAAACTTTGTCCGCCAAATACTCGTCTTGCAAGTCATAAGCGACCTTGTCGCTTAACCACTCAATTAATAATGTTTCCTTATCGAGTTTGTAAAACTTAGCGAATTTCAAAACCTGTTCTTTTGTAGGCTTTCGTTCGTTTCGTTCAAATTTGCTAATGATGGCTTGGTCAATGTCGAGTTCGGCAGCAACTTGTCGAAGAAACAATTTTTTTTCTTCTCTCGCTATTCGTATTAAGTCACCAAAGTTACTCATAAGACAATATGTATTTTGACAAAACAGGTCTAATGTAATACTAATTTTCGGAATGTCAGTCGGTGCGATGGGTAAATTTTAGCTCTTTTGGTTTTGAGAAGGGTCGGCATGTGTGTCGGGCAAAACCAAATGTGCTAAAATGTGCGGCTGGCATTTCTGGTCGATGTCTGTCGGTTTGCACGGTCGCACCTACTATGAGGAATAACTTATTTTTTGTCAAGTTTTTTCCGGATCTATTTCTTAATTCTGGCCCTATAGACACGCTTTCCCCCTTTTTTCTGATCCCCAATATCCCAACTAAACCCTTCACCACAATACCCTGTACGGGGTATATTTTCTAAAAAAATCTCTTTCCCCACTTTTCCTTCCATATCCGTGAATCGAAACCTTCTACCTGGCTGCTTAAAGGTGAGACGCTCGTGGTCGATACCGAATAGGTGAAGCATGGTCGCTTAATACTATTTAAAAAGGCCCGATCAGTTGACCGGGCCTTTTCATTTATTCCAGTTCTACCGAAATCATATTATCATCCGGAGCCCGATCGATCAATTTACTGTATGGATCGATTCCTGCTTTTACAGGTTCGCCTTTCACACGAATCGTCAAAGTCGTTTCGCCTGGTTTGATTTTATACTTCTGAATGTAAAGCGGATTGACCCGATCTCTGCCATTCTGATCTTTATCTTCGGCTGCGAAAATCCCGATATCGATGTAGTCTCCGGCATAAGTTGCATTGGATTCTTCCCCTGCTGAGTCTGCGTAAAGCTTCTGAGACCTGAGTTTGATAGTCACATCATATTCACCTTCACTGATTTTGGTAGCAGTGACTTCATCCGCCTTGTTGTCGTACAGCGTGATTTTGTTCCAGGTATCATCCAGGTAATACTTTAAACTATCCGGAGTGTATGCTTCCAAATGTCTGTAGAGATCACTGCTTCCCGGGAATGGGGGAGTGGTTTTCAATCCAAACTCAGCATTGAACTTATACAGCGCGCTGTCGATTGCCTGGTCACCGATCAAATCCCGAAGTCCGTACAAAATCAAACTTCCCTTGTTGTACCATTGGTAAGGACGATTGCAATTGATGAAGACGTTTTCCTTTTTGTTCTCATTGGATCTTCCTCTCAGATAATCGTCCAATTCGTCTTTCAGAAACCGCTTCATATTGTCTTTGCCGTACTTCCTTTCCGTCAGGATCAAAGCCGAAAACTCAGCCAAGGCTTCTGAAATTAAATTCGCACCTCGGGTATAATTTGGGGTGATCTGATGTCCCCACCATTGGTGTGCAAGTTCGTGAGCGGTCACATAGTAGACATAGTCAAAGCTATTCGGATCGCTGAAGTCCGCCACCCATCCAAAGCTTTCTGAGAAGGGAACTGTGTTGGGAAAGGACTGGGCAAATCCTGCATATCTCGGAAACTCCAATAATCGCATTTGGCGGAATTGGAAATTGCCATAGGTCTCAGAGAAATAGGTGAGTCCGTCTTTGTACGAATCCATGAACCGATCGAGGTTGTACTCATGACCTTTTTGATAATAGATTTCGAT
>NZ_JBSRVI010000038.1:0-15067 GCF_055134445.1 Arcticibacterium sp. | reverse complement strand
CTTATTCTTGAGTTGGATGTTATTGACTTTTACGAATAAAGATAATTCTGATAGTTTTTCTTTAATGTTTCAAATAGGACTGTAGATGTATTAGAATCATAAATACAGAGCAATGAAATCAAATGTTAAAATAGCTTTATGTACAGATTTCTCTGGCAATTCAGGTCGTGCCCTTGAGTCTCTACTATTTAATTCTTGGAGTTTTAAAGTGGATATTGACGTCATTCATCTTGTAGAGGATGATTATCAAAAGTCTAAGGATAATTTGAATGCACTAGAAATCGAACTAAAACATACCTTAAGTAATATTTCAGAAGTTAAAATGTACCTTTTTAAAGAAGGTCAAAGAGATAGCTTGATGGAGCAATTAAACACTTCAGGATATATTATTGTGGTTAGTGGACTTCAGGGAACTGGAAAAGGAGAAGGTTGGGGAAGTTTTATAAAAACCATTTACAAAGAAGTAAACTGCAATGTTATGGTGGTGCCAATGGCCTGTAAAATTAAGATTGAGAATAAGGTAATGGTGGCCATTGAGCTGGAAAATATTCGGTATTTAAATATTTTATTGAAGGCACAGGCCTTTTTTAGACTTAATTATTTTAAGCTTACGATTGTTATTCGAACGTTAAAAGAATTAGCACTAAAAGAAAAGCGTAATATCCAAGAACAGTTAAATGAAATATTCCCGAGTCTAGAACAAGAGTTGATTCTATACAATCCTGAAAATTATCAGGGAAACTTACTAGAGCAGCTGTCTACTTATGATTTTGGTTATTGTTTTGTGTTTAAAGACGACTTCTTCGATAAATTTTTTATTAATATTTTTGAAACGCATCCTGATAGATCTACGATAAAAGAAAAAGTGGTGAGGATAATGACATTCGAAAGAGAAATAGAATTAGCAAAGACTAATTCCGAACTCTTAGAGAGGTTTGAGTTACGAGACTTTTAAAAGCTCTTAGATGGCTAATTGATATTCTTATGTGAACTCAAGTGATAAACCGATTTCATTAAACCATATTTAAAGGCGATTGTTTCAATGAGCACCTTTACGGTTTGTACCAAATAAGCCTGCAAGAAACGGGACATAAGAATTAATGTTCCCTAAGACCAACGCTTTCATTTAAAGCAGGATGAAGATTCTGTTCAACGGATTAACTGAGCTAAGATTAAAACCCGCTTTATATTAAGTGGAACTTTAATGAAAAATCGTTTGTGATGCCTATTTTTTTTCTTTGATGGCCAGTTGACCGCAAGCGGCATCTATATCCTTTCCTCTGCTTCTTCTCACATTAACCGTTACACCTCTTTTTTCAAGGAAGTTGGCGAATTTATCGATGGCTTCTGGGTCAGCATTTTGATAGTTTGCTTCGGCAATAGGATTATATTCAATGATATTGACCTTTGAAGGCACTCTTTTTACAAAATCCAATAACTCTTGAGCATCTTCTAGCTTATCGTTAAAGCCATAAAAAATGATGTATTCTAGGGTTATTTGATTGCCAGTTTCTTTATAAAAATAATTAAGAGCGTCTTTTAGATTGGTCAGTGAGTTGCTCTCATTAATTGGCATAATTTGATTACGCTTCTCGTCATTAGCAGCATGCAGGGAAAGAGCCAAATTGAATTTAACTTTATCGTCGCCCAGTTTTCTTATCATTTTGGCAATACCGGCGGTAGAAACTGTAATTCTTTTAGGAGACCAGTTTAGGCCATCTTCTGCGGTTAGTCTTTCAATAGAGCCTAATGTTCCTGCATAATTTAGAAGAGGCTCTCCCATGCCCATATAAACCACATTGGTTAGAGGAGCTTGGTAGTTGTCTTCGGCTTGTTTTTTTATCAAGACTACTTGGTCGTAAATCTCTGCTGCGGTGAGGTTTCTTTCTCTGTTCATGTAGCCGGTAGCACAAAACTTACAGGTCAATGAACAACCTACCTGAGACGATACGCAAGCCGTCATTCTTTTATCAGTAGGAATGAGCACACCTTCCACTAAATGCCCGTCGTGCAGTCTAAAACCAGATTTTATGGTTCTATCTGAGCTAAACTGAGAACTCTCTGTTATGACAGGATTTATAACGAAATTTTGCTGGAGTTTAACTCGTAAATCTTTTGAAAGATTGGACATATCTTCAAAACTAGTGGCAGATTTTTGCCACAACCATTCCCAAACTTGATTAGCCCTGAACTTCTTTTCACCTTCTACGATGAACCAATCTGTAAGTTTGACTTTGTTAAGTTCTCGTATGTCTACCTTTTTATCTATCATTCGTATGCAAAATTCTGCATTTCCCCTTGATTTACCTAGCTTTCAACATGATTGAATCGTATTCTCTTTACTATTATGCAGCATATAGTGTATATTCCGAGACTTTTAGATACTTAAATGAAGAAGCACCCCAAAATAACCACATTACTTCTGATCGCACTATTTACAGCGTTTGTACAGACCGCTAATGGGCAGTTCTGGAAAAAGGGTAAGGAAGAGAAAGAAAATCCAGTTTATGGTTTTCATATTAAAGGAGGGAAAAAAAAATATGTGATGCCATTTAAGGTTTATTCTAACCTTATTGTGGTGCCCGTACTTTTGGATAATTCGGACACCCTAAATTTTATTTTGGATACTGGTGTAAGCTCAATTTTTATCACTGATCCAGATGTGGCAAAGAAAATGGGTTTGAGATATGTGCGAGAGGTAGAAATAAGTGGTGCAGGGAAAGAAAAATCCCTTTTAGCCATGGTATCCATTGACCACAGGTTTGAGTTAGGAGACATAACGGGCTATAGACAAAACATTGTGGTCTTGAGTGAAGATATATTGCATCTTTCAGAATTTATGGGTGTGCCTATCCATGGTATTTTTGGCCATGCTCTCTTTGAAAACTTTGTAGTGACGATAGATTTTTCAAATTTCTTTCTAACCATCAACGATCCACGAGAATTTAAGTTTAAGAGAAAGTATGGCAACAAATTCCCTATTGTGATTACCCAATCCAAACCATATACGGATGCCATTTACATTACAGAAGCCAATAAAGAAAAGCGTAATGTAAGATTGGTGATAGACACGGGAGCGGGTCACGCTTTACTATTAAACTCTGAAGAAGGCCATATTGAATTACCCGAAAAAGTGATAAGAGCAAGTTTAGGTAGAGGGCTAAATGGTGAGATTTTTGGAAATGTAGGTCGTGTGCCGAAAGTATCTATTGGGCATACTAAAATGAATAATGTGATAGCTTCCTTTCCTGATTCCTTGGCTTTTAGTATGAAGTTCCCACCGTCTGATGATAACCGACAGGGCAGTATTGGAGGGGAGTTTTTGCGGAGGTTTAAGGTTACGCTAAATTACAGCAAGGGTTATATGGCTCTTAAGCCTATTAGAAGTAAGATAAAAGAGCCCTTTGAACATGATATGAGTGGCTTAGATATTAGAGCAAAAAAAGGCTCTTTAGATAGACTTTATGTTCAAGATGTGATTGAAGGTTCTCCTTCTGACTTAGCTGGATTGAAGGTGTATGATGAAGTTATTTTCATCAATAACGTGCATGTATCGAAGATGACTTTGGCGGAAATTTATCGCTTACTTTCCAAAAAAGAAGGGCGGAATATTAATATCTTTTATAGAAGAGATGGCGTTTTGACTTTTACCTCTTTTAAACTAAAAAGGGCTATTTAATGCTTGCCCAAATCTTTTTCTGATATTTGTTCGCTCAGCATTTTTTGTTTTATTCATGGCGTATCGCAAATCTTTTTTTAAAAGGTATTTTGGTTCTTTTTGGGTTTATATCATCTTTTTAGGGCTCATTTACGCTTTTAATAATTCCAAAAAAATAGTAGCTTTTATCTCAGAAACATTCGGGATAGAACTGCCATTGACCAGAGCACCGAAAGAAATACCAGAGTTTTTAGCTTATCCCGAAACGCTACTTCCAAAGCCTGACACTTACGGCGAGTGGATAGAAAAACCAAACTTTTTGGTGTATTATGATGAAGACATTATGCAAGCGAGATTTAGCTTACATAAATTAGAAAGTAGCTTTACCAGAGGTAATGCCAGCCGATATGGGATACGTTTTAACGACCAAGAGGTTTTAGCTTCGCCAACGGCAAAGTATAAAGATTATTCTGGCTCAGGTTATGACAGAGGGCATCTGGTGCCAGCAGGCGACTTTAAATGCTGCCAGTCCAAAATGGAAGAAACTTTTTCAATGACTAATATTGCTCCTTTTGACTCGGTGCTTAACAGGTATGCTTGGAATGAACTGGAGATAAAAACTAGAAGTTGGGCCAGAAAATTTGGAACGCTTTACGTGATAACAGGACCCGTTTTTGAGCACAGATTTCAATACATCGGGAGGTATAATGATGTAAGTGTACCGACACATTTTTTCAAAATATTATTTACACTTTCAAGTGACGGCACCCAGCCAAGAAATATGGTGGCGTACCTTATGCCTAATGAGCCCCTATATCATTTCGATAAACAAAACATGAAAGTGAGCATAGACCGTTTGGAGCAGATGACCAAGCTTGATTTTTTTGAGAAACTACCAGATGACATAGAGCAAAAGCTAGAAACAGTCACCCAAACAGGAAACTGGTAATGGCATATATTCCGGCTCTCAAGTATCATATTTTTACCCCCATTTACGACTGGTTCATAAATATGAGCGTCCCTGAAAAAGAGATTAAATCCAGAGTCATAGCGTTGGCGGAAATTAAAAAGGAAGATAAAATCTTAGATTTTGGCTGTGGTACCGCTACGCTTTGCCAGATATTACTGGAAAAATATAGTGTAATGGAAATGGTAGGATTAGATGTAGACAAACGAATTCTTGAGATAGCAGGAAAGAAAAACATTCCTAATTTGAGTTTAAAGACGTTTGACGGTGAAACCATTCCTTTCCAAGACCATTATTTCGACAAAGTTATTTCTTCTTGGGTTTTTCATCATTTGACAGCGGCAGAGAAGATAAATGCTTTCAAAGAACTGAAAAGAGTACTTAAACCGGATGGTGTTTTTATTTTGGCAGATTGGGGCAAGGCCTCTAATCCTGTGCAAAGAATCTTGTTTTTTATACTTCAAGTTTTCGATAATTTCCATACCACGTCGGCTCATGTCAATGGCGAAATTAGACGCTATCTGGAAGAAGCTGGGTTTCAATACATAGAAGAATGTGGCTTTAGAAATACGCTTTTAGGAACACTCCGCTATTGGAAAATCAACCACTAGCTTATTCTTCCTTCAATGCAGGTTGAGTCTAATATAATATGTAGATTATATATGCCCCAGAGGGCATAATATCAATAGCAAGGAATGAAATCCCTTGCGAAGATAAAGTATTCGATTAGTTAGGCGGGATTTTGGCGTTTTGCCAAAATCATGACAAACTAAACAGCCTCCAGCCAAATCTCCGTATTCTTAAACGACGGCGTCAAACTTCTACCATCCGTTTCGGAAGAAACCAAAAAATTAGTTTCTGGATAGAAACCCAAAACGCAACCTTTGGCAATATCAAAAGCTACGATTTCAAAATTATCAATCTGTCCGGATTTACTTCTGACATTAACGCGTTGCCCATTTTTTAAGCCTTTTTCAGCAATATCCTCCGTGTTCATCAGTAACACATCTCTATGTTTTGTGCCACGCCAAGCGTCATGCTCTTCATACACTATAGAGTTAAATTGCCCCTCACTTCTGACAGACATCAGTGAAAGAGCATCTTTTGAACGCTCCAAATCGGGTAGGGGATTGAAAACAAATTGGGCTTTGCCAGATGTCGTACTAAATTCAGGGGTATGGAAGGTTCTGCCAGGTATCTGAAATTCTTCTTTAGTCAAGTCTATGTCGTTGAGCTTTTCAAAGCCGGGAATTACGGCGGCTATGGTTTTCCTAACCGCTTCATGACTTTTGAAGGCTTTGAAGTTTATCAATTCATCACCTAAAACACGACTTCCAATATCAGCAATGATGTCAACTTCTGAGCGGAGGTTTTCTATTCGATCAATACCGCCATCACTCATTCGAACATAGTTGAACATAGATTCCTGTGTGGTCTTTTGTTTCTCTTCATCACGGACGAGTACTGGGAGAATCAAACATTCTTGGTCTACCGCTTTTATGTGTCCTTCGTTAAGTGTGGTGTTAATGAAAACTTTAAGCGGAATTTTATTCAATGCCTTTTCGGCATAAGTAAGATTTGGATTGGAGGCATAAAGATTTCCTCCCAATAAGAAAGCCATGTCTACTTTTCCTTTATAAGCTTCCTCCATACATTTCATGGTATCCCAGCCGGCTGATGTAGGAAGTTTGACATTCAGGTGCTGTTCTATATTTTTAAATACGCTCTCTTTTAAAGCCGGAGAAACCCCCATAGAACCTATTCCCTGTACATTAGAGTGCCCTCTTAGTGGGAGTAGACCCGCTTCTTTTCTTCCGACCATACCGCGTAGCATGGCTAAATTGACAATGGCCTCCACGTTTTCAGATCCGTGTTTATGATGGGTAATGCCCATAGCCCATGAGAAAATGACGTTTTCTGCTTGAAGATAAACTTCCGCTATCTCTCTGATTTCTTTAGCCGGTAATCCTGAATTGTTTTCAATAGCATCCCAAGTAAGATGCTCTACGCCTTTTTTAAAGTGCTCAAAACCCTCTGTGTGTTGTTTTATGAAATCGTCGTTCAATTTGTTTTCTGCTATCAAAACTTTGGCAATTCCATAAAGCACCGCCATGTCACCTCCAATTTTTGGTTGAAGATAATGGGAGGCAATGTTTGAACCTGAGCTGAATAAAGAGCGGACATCAGAAGGAATCGAGAAATTTACCAAACCGGGTTCTTTGGCAGGGTTGAGCACCACCACTTTTCCGCCACGCCTTCTCACATGCAGCAGTTCTGTTAAGAAACGAGGATGGTTTGAGGCAGGGTTTGCCCCAATGACAAAAACTAAATCTGCTTTTTTGATATCGTGTACCTGAATGGTGGCTGTGCCTGTGCCAAGCGTACTTTTCATGCCCACACCACTGGCTTGATGGCAGTAATAAGAGCAGTTGTTTACATTATTGGTGCCGTAAATTCTTGCAAAAAGGTGTAGAAGAAAAGCGGCTTCATTGCTACTTCTTCCTGAGCTATAAAAGAAAGTTCTGTTTGGTTCGGTCGTTTTAAACTTGTTGGCTATTTTAGTAAGTGCATCCTCCCAAGTAATGGCTTTATAATGGTTTTCTCCTTTTAATTTTAAGAGCGGATGCCGTAATCTTCCCAGTATTTCTAATTCTCTTGGTCTAAGTTTTCGGAGCTGTTCTATACTATTCTCTGCCCAAAATTCAGCAGGAATGGGGGCTTGAATGTCGGTTAATTGTGCTTGAAGACTCTTTTTGCAAATTTCTATTTTGTCGTTGGCCTCGTTGACCATGCCGCCATTTTGACCTCCCATGCCGTAAGCACAGGTTTTACAGGTGTTTTTAGAAGTGATGGTTTTGGCTACGCTTCCTAGTCCAGCTTCTTTTATTACATGGAACGAATAAAAAATGGACTTCCAGCCGCCCACATAAGATTTTGTCTTCAATAGGTTTTCTTTTGATAATTTGAAGGTAAAAAAATAGTGTGATTTTAACGTAAAAAATCTCTCAAATCTTCAAATAGCCTTATTTTTGCCACGCATTAAGCAAAACCGAATTAATGATTTCGTACCAACATTTCGCCTTGAAAAATGGGCTTCAAGTATATCTTCATGAAGATAAAACCACGCCCATAGCAGCATTTAATATTGTATATAACGTAGGCTCTAGAGATGAGGACGAAAGCCGTACTGGTTTTGCCCATTTGTTTGAGCATTTGATGTTTGGCGGTTCTAAAAACATTCCAAGTTATGACGAGCCGCTACAAAAAGTAGGAGGGGAGAATAACGCCTTTACATCGCCAGATGTAACTAATTATTACATCACATTGCCCGTTTCAAATATTGAGACGGCTTTCTGGTTAGAGTCTGACCGAATGCTGAGTCTCTCTTTTGACCCCAAAGTACTGGAGGTGCAGCGTAAGGTGGTTATTGAAGAGTTTAAGCAACGTTATTTAAGCCAACCTTATGGTGACGTTTGGTTAAAAATGAGACCTTTGGCTTATAAAAATCACCCCTATAAATGGGCGACTATTGGTAAAGAAATTAAGCATATTGAAGATGCAACCATGGAAGATGTCAAAGGCTTCTTCTTTAAACATTATAGACCTAATAATGCGACACTCGTAGTGGCAGGTAATATTTCGCTAGAGGAGGTTAAAAGATTAAGCGAAAAGTGGTTTGGTGATATTCCTGCAGGGCCAAAAAAAGTAAGGAAATTGCCTGTAGAGCCTATTCAGACCGAAGCAAGGTTTTTAGAAACTGAAGCTAAAGTGCCGCTAAATGCACTTTATAAAGCGTATCATATGCCGGGTAGGTATCATGACGATTTCCATGAGGCAGATTTGATTAGCGATGTATTAGGCCGAGGGAAGTCATCAAGACTTTATAAGGAATTAGTAAAAAAGCAAGGGCTTTTTAATAATATTAATGCTTATATTTCTTCTTCCTTAGATCCTGGTTTATTGATGATAAGCGGCAATTTAAATGAAGGAATAAGTATAGAAAAAGGGAATGAAGGTGTCGAAAAAATTGTTAGTAAATTGACAACCGAATTGATGGAAAATAGAGAGCTAGAAAAGGTAAAGAACCAAGCGGAAGCTTCACTGCAGTTTTCTGAAGTAGAGTTACTTACTAGAGCCATGAATTTGGCTTTTGCCGCTAATTATGGCGACCCAGAGTTATGTAATAGAGACGCTGAGAATTTGGAGAACATAACACCTGAAAGTTTTCAAGCCGTGGCAAAACAGGTACTGAGACCAGAAAACTGTAGCACCATGTTTTACAGAGCGGTTAATTAAGGAAGAGTTTTAAGCTTTTAGCCATTAAAGCAAACAATTAAGAAATAGAAACACTAAACATAAAAGACGTGAATAAGAAAGTAGCATTAATCATATTAGACGGATGGGGAATTCCTAAAGTAGGTGAAGAGTGGCGTTCGGCTATTGAAGCGGCCAATGTACCTTATTTTGACCATTTAATGAGCACTTATCCGCACAGCACGTTAGAGGCTTCTGGTAGAGCGGTGGGTTTACCAAACGGTCAAATGGGAAACTCTGAAGTGGGTCATATGAATTTAGGAGCTGGAAGAGTGGTGTATCAGCAACTAGAAAAAATCAATGTAGAGCTAGAAGAAGGTAGAATGGGCGATGAGCCTGTACTTAAAAATGCCTTGAAATATGCTAAAGATAATAACAAAAAGGTGCATTTTATTGGACTGGTGTCTGATGGTGGTGTGCATTCTCATATTGACCATTTAAAAGGTCTGACTAAGATAGCAGCAGAGGCAGGATGTAAAGATGTTTTTGTCCATGGTTTTTTAGATGGCAGAGACTGTGACCCTAAGTCTGGAAAAGACTTTGTATCTGATTTGCAACTGCATTTAGCCACTCATGGTGGTCAAATAGCCTCTTTGACAGGAAGGTATTTTGCTATGGATAGAGATAAAAGATGGGATCGAGTAAAACTGACTTATGATGCCATGGTGAAGGGTATTGGTGAGCATTCTGTTTCAAACGGTGGCATACTTTCTGTCATCCAAGATGCTTATGACGCTGGAGTGACAGACGAATTTATGAAGCCTATAGTGGTTACTCAGCACGACAAACCTGTGGCTGTGATTGAGGAAGGTGACGTGGTGATGTGCTTTAACTTTAGAACAGACCGTGGCCGTGAAATTACGATAGCACTTACGCAAGAGGCTTTCCCTGAGCAAGATATGCATCCATTGAAACTGAAATACTTAACCATGACTAACTATGACGCTACGTACAAAAACGTAGAGGTTATTTATGAGAAGGACAATTTGGTGAATACCATGGGTGAGGTATTAGAAGCTGCTGGAAAGAAGCAAGTTAGAGTAGCCGAAACAGAGAAATATCCCCATGTAACATTCTTTTTCTCTGGTGGTCGTGAAAAAGAATTTATAGGAGAAAGTAGAATCATGGCTCAATCGCCAAAAGATGTGGCTACCTATGATTTGAAACCAGAAATGGCAGCTGCAGATATTAGAGACGGTATCATACCAGAACTAAAAAAAGGTGATGTTGATTTTGTGTGTTTAAACTTTGCCAACCCAGATATGGTAGGGCATACCGGTGATTTTGGTGCCGTAGTGAAAGCTGTGGAAACGGTAGATGCTTGTTTAAAAGAGGTGGTAGAGGTAGGGTTGTCAAATGGATATTCTTTCATCATCATCGCCGACCACGGAAATGCGGATTACATGTTAAATGACGACAAGTCTGTCAACACGGCTCACTCGCTTAACCTAGTTCCGTTTATAGTGGTAGACCCAGAATACAAAGGCCAGCCCGAAGCTGGAAAACTAGGAGACGTAGCACCTACTATCCTCAAAATGATGGACGTAGCAATCCCAGCAGAAATGACGGGTAATATCTTAATTTAAAAAAAACAGTTTTGTTTTGATATTTAAAAGGAGCCTCGAGGCTCCTTTTTTTTTCTAAATAAACCTTTTAATTTTAATGATAAGGTCAAGCATCCCAGTCTTGACAGACAATCTTAGGATTAATTCCAATAGTAGGGCTCCTGAAAATTATTAAATAGGATACTTTTGTGTCAGTATGGAGTGGTTTAAAGTCTTGCATGAAATTATAGACGGCATAATTGTTGAAGGTAGGCGTCGGTTGTAGTTTCTGAGAAAATCTTGAAACTTTCAAGGTCTCTTGAAACGAGGGAGAAAGAAATTTTCTAATATTTATTGGGCTTAAAAACAAATCCTTCTAACAAAAATTGAATGATTATTTGTAGCAGAAGTGATAAGCTTGTGCTGCAAAATTATGCTTGATTCCATTTAATAGTGTCAAGAATCATCAACATCAATTGATCACTTCAGAATTTCGATAGCTCAAACTTTTACTTCAAGTCTCTCGCCCGAAAGGGCTAGAAATGAGCTTTTAGAATAATTTTTTAATCTCCTAAATCGATCTGCTTCTTGTTCGCTAAAAAGCATTTAAGCGTATTCGTACCTAAATAGGCTAAATCATATTAAAGGAATGGCTGTGTGATTCAATATAGATGTATCAACTTTCCTTTATTCAGCGGGCATATCAATGATATATTTAATCAATTTGGAAGTGATTTTACAGTCTAAAATCGCACGTTGCCAAAGAATGTAATCTGCCGAATGGCACTATTTTTGCGGAGTTCGTGTGGGTAAAAGTGGTGTTTGTACCAAAAAATCTAATATTTAAATTATGATATTTTTAAGTACCCGAAAGCTCGTTATATAATTGTCGGAGATGGATAAGACGGAGCTAGTAAAACTCATTTAATGATAAAGCTATAGTGGTTGTTTGATTTAAGGGATTGGTAGCCTTTTTAAAATTTAGAACTTGGAAAATAATTTCTTACAAAATGAGTTTTTTTATTTTTTTGTTAGCTTTTCTGCAAGGACATCATGCGGTCCTTTGCATTTCTACGCAACGCCCTGTTTTTATTATAAAAGGCAAAGTTGAGCAGGTCGATCAGTATTGTAAAGGTGCAAGACCAACAAATGAAACACTTGGTACGTCGTATCAACCTAAGCCCTATCCAAATAAAACTTTCTACATCAAGAAAGGGGATTCAAACTTCACCTGTCGCTCAGAAATAATTAAAACCTTTTCGACGGATATTAATGGTGATTTTACCTTTGAACTTCCACGGGGTCACTATGCTATAATGATGGAAGAGCAAGTTTTACCACTTGAGCTTAATGAATTTGAAAATGAGAATTTTCAAGTAGATAAAGACTGTATAAATAAATGGATTAAACAGCCTTATTATACTTTTGAAGTTACAGACCACAACTTAGAACTTATGAAGTTCTCCTTTATAAATAGATGCTTCTTAAAAACACATATTCCCTGTATTACTTATAAATGGGTAATGAAACACTAAATTTTACATGAAATTAATAAACATTTTCAATGTTAGTTTCTTGCTCCTGTTAGCAATCAATAGCTTTAGTCAGAAGAATACATCCAATAGCCAAGATGCGACATCTGTTAATAGTAAAAATACTGATGTTTTGCCAAGTAACATTAAGCCCAAAAATAGAAATATTGAATGGCGAGAGTTTGGTGATAGAAGAGGTGTCACTTTTATGGAATTACAATCCGCTTTTAACAAAAATTGGGATGGTGTAAAACCTAAAAAAGGTCAAGGGTATAAACCCTTTAAAAGATGGGAGGCATTTACGGCTCCTAGAGTATATCCATCTGGTGACATGACTTTGCCATCAACGGCATATGGCAACTTTGAAAGCTGGCTAAAGGAAAACACTGCTCAACCAAATTCCAAGGCTAGGGTGAGTATGAATCTTATGGCCGCCAACACAAGTACAGGAAACTGGACAGAAATAGGTCCATTGAGTAAACCTTCTGGTTATGTCTCGGGTGTGGGGAGTATTGATATGGTTCGTTTCGATCCTAGCAACCCATCAATCATGTATGTGTGTTCTCCTGATGGTGGACTATGGAAAACTATTGACGCGGTGTAAATTGGACTACGAACTCCGACTTTCTGCCCATTATAGGTTGTGCAGATTTGGTGATCGACCCCACCAATACTCAAATAATGTACTTAGCCTCTGGTAATAGAGAGTATGATAGAAGTAGTATTGGTATTCTAAAGTCCATAGATGGCGGAAGTACTTGGGGGACTACCGCGTTTGTAATTCCTGCGAGTAATGGGTGGACCATCAGACGTTTGATTATGGACCCTGCCAACCCGCTAAACATGATTGCGGTTTTAAATGCAGGGATGGCCGTAACTACCGATGGTTGGGCAACCGTTAATTATCCTAGTTTATCAGGAAGTTATGATTTGCAGGACGTTGAATTTAAACCTGGAGATCCAAATACGGTGTATGCCGTAGGCAAAGATTTTTATAAATCGACAAATAAAGGAGCTACGTGGACGCAGATAACTAATGGTTTACCAAATTCAAGTAGTGTAAGCCGTGCCTTGATGGCTGTTTCTGAAGCAAATTCAGCTTATGTATATGTGCTATATGGTAATACTGATGGGGGCTATTTAGGAACATATCGTTCTTCAGATAGTGGCGATTCATTTTCTGAACGCTCTTCTATGGCTTCTTTATCAAACAATATTTTAAACTGCGATACATTAACTACTGATCCTGCAGGTCAGGCGACGCATAACTTGGCTCTTGTAGTCTCTCCTTCCGATGCCAACCTTGTAACCATTGGTGGATGTAATGCCTGGCAATCAACGGATGGTGGAACTTCTTGGGCATTAAGATCTTATTGGTTAGGTAATGATACCAATTATCCAGGTGTAGGCATGTCTTCCGCCGACTATGTGCATGCAGATATTCAGTCCCTTGAGTATTTGCCGGGTAGCAATACCACGCTTTTTATAACCAGCGATGGGGGTATCTCAAAATCATTGAATAATGGTACAAATTGGACTGATATCAGTACAAATTTGAGGGTTGCTCAGATGACCAACGTTGGTCAGTCATCTTTGACGCCTTATAATATGATTGCAGGTTTACAAGACATTGGAACTTTGAAAAATACGAATGGAAATTGGTATGTAACAAACGGTGGAGATGGCGAAGATGGATTTATTGATCGTACAGATGATCAAGTCATCATAACTTCAAATCCTAACGGAGCCTTTGCATTATCTTTAGATGGTGGAATAAATAGAACAAACATTACTGGTTTACCCGCAGGAATCGAATTTTTTAGCCCTATTCATCAAGATCCGGTAGATGCTAGTTTAGTTTATGCCGGTGGACGTCCAGCTTTGTACAAAAGCGATGGTGTATTATCAGACGCTAGTGCGACTTGGACTACTTTAGGAATTCCTGTAGGTAATGGTGGAATTACTCGTTTTGAGATAGCACCAAGTAATACTCAAATAATATATGCTGTTAAGGCAGATATATACAATACCGGTTCTATAAATATTTCAAAGTCGATAGATGGTGGCTTGAACTTTACGGACATCACTGCAGATTTGCCAGTTGATTTGGCGGTAATAACAAATTTGACCGTATCAAATACAGATGCAAATAAAGTGTGGGTAACGTTTTCAGGTTATAACGCATCTACAAAAGTTTTTAAGACAGTGGATGGTGGTGCCAACTGGATTAATATTTCTTCTGGTTTACCAAATATTCCAATGAATACCATTGTTTACACAAAAAATAGCCCTTTAGATGCGGTTTATTTAGGTGCGGATATCGGTGTTTATTATATGGATAATAATACACCTTGGACCCAATTTTTTACAGACTTACCAAGAAACCATGTCAATGATTTAGAAATCTATTATCCCAATTCAAAAATCAGGGCTGCCACTTATGGAAGAGGATTATGGGAGAGTGATTTGTATAGTGTTTGTATCAAACCAAATGCAGGCGTAGACCAAGCACCAAGCTGCGTAGGTAATACTGCAATAACTTCCGTAACATTAGCCGCCACAGCAGTAACAGGCGGAGCATGGAGCCAAGTAACAGGTAATCCATCAGGAGCAACATTTACAAATTCCAGTGCCGCCAACTCAGCAGTAACCGGACTAAACCCTGGCGTTTATAACTTTATTTGGGCTGTCAATTCCACTTGTAGCGATACCGTTAAAGTGACCATCCCTAATTGTGCATGTATCAAACCAAATGCAGGTGTAGACCAAGCACCAAGCTGCGTAGGTAATACTGCAATTACTTCCGTAACATTGGCAGCCACAGCCGTATCAGGCGGAGCATGGAGCCAAGTAACTGGCAATCCATCAGGAGCAGTATTTACAAATTCCAGTGCCGCCAACTCAACAGTGACCGGACTAAACCCAGGCGTTTATAACTTTATTTGGGCTGTCAATTCAACCTGTAGCGATACGGTTAAAGTGACGATTCCAAGTTGTGTTTGTATCAAACCAAATGCAGGCGTAGACCAAGCACCTACCTGTGTAGGTAATA